>NZ_LYTG01000120.1:0-3664 GCF_001816105.1 Exiguobacterium sp. SH31 | reverse complement strand
CAAAAAAAGTAGAAAGCGTATTGAATAAAGAAGCAAATGAGTTGGAGGAATTAGCAGAAATTTTAAGAGAAGCGGCTATATTTATAGATCGAAGGAGAATAGTACCTATTGAAATCCATCGATTAAAAGAACAGGCATTTCCTGAGTACTTACCCGTAATGTCTAAAAAAATTAACCACTTAAAAATGAAGATTACTATTGTTGATAAAAATAATCCTCAAGAATAGTTCGAAATCTAATGGTGTTTAAGTGAAAGGGATTCGATTTCGTTATAACAACGCATTCGAATCCCTTTTTTTAGTTAGATCTATTTAAATAGTTGCTCAAAGCACGCCGAATAATTTCATCTGCAGAGACATGTTCTGCCTTGGCTTTTTCAGTTAATCCAACATATAGAGGGTCGGTCAAATCATCAAATCGGATTTGGACTTTCATCGGTTTGATTGTTGTGGCATCCCCTTCAATGACACGTTGCTCTTGACGCTCAATCAGCATGCGCTTTACTTCACGCAGTTCTTCACGCGTCATCTCATAGATAGTCTTGTCTCCTGAAGCTGTGTAGTACTTCTTATTCTCAAGTAACGCGAGCTTCGGATCTTCTGGCCACGACAACAACTCAGCAAGTTTTGTCGCACTGAAATCTTGCTCGAGAGTCTTCTCTAAGATGTTCGGACCAAACGTGTTCCAAAAGGCTACGAAGCGACTGACTTGAGGGTGTGACATTCCAATCTTGTTTAAAAAGTCTTTCCAAGTTCCTTGTTCTTTTTGGAACTCTTTTTTTGTTTCAGGATCACGGAATAGACTGTTCGCATGGGCAAGTATACGACACTTTTCGACAAAACTAGTCGCTTGAATCGCATCGATATGATTGTAATATTGAACGATTCCATCCATGTCCTCGGGAAGCCGTTTCGTGATGATACGCGACAATCCTGTCGCTGGGAGGGCCTGATAAGGGTTCGACACGGTCGTCGTCGCAGAGAACTCTTTCACGGCCTCGACTTGTTCCGTACGGCTATCCGTCGCTTGTTGATTCTGATTCACCGGAAGGTTGGCACTGAACGTCGAGATTTTAGGCGTATGTTTCTTTCGGTTACGTGTCATAAAGCAAGTACCTCCTGAGCAAGTAATAGATAGGCGTCTGTGGCTGGGCTCTTGTGATCAATGACGGGACGAGACTCTCGCTGCAACGTCTGAACCTTCACCGCATAAGGAATCGTCGTCAAAACAGGAATACCGACCTCTTTCCCGAGTTCTTCAAGTTCTTCGACTGTCGTGACATCCCCCTTCGAGCGGGCACTCACCATCGTAGGGATGAAGGCAGCGATATGAATGTCTTCCCGGAATCGTTTCATCTCTTCCAATTCTTCTGGTGCCGAATAGACGGCATCCATCGAGAACTTCTGCATCTGTACAGGCATCACGATGCGATCCTGAGCGACGAGTGCGCAACGGGCATAGGGATTAAGGGCAGAAGTCGATCCTGGACAATCGATGAGACAGATGTCAAACAGTTCATCAATTTTGGCGAGTTCTTCGCTGAGTCGATACTCGTACCCGATCTGGCTCGTCAGGTCACTCGGTGAGGCTGAGCGTCTCGTCGGAACAAGATAGACCGTTCCCGTCTCATACTCGCATGTCACGATGACCTGTTCGATCGGTGTATAGAATGGATCATTCTCTTCAAGCAGGCAATCGAGTAACACCTTGCCTTCATAATCGTTTGTCAGACCGAACCCATTTGTCGAAGAGGCCTGGTCGTCCGCGTCGATGACAAGGACACGTAATCCGTCGCGTGCATAGGCATGAGCCAAATTGATGGTGGTCGTCGACTTCCCGACGCCGCCCTTTCGATTGTACAATGCGATTTTCTTCATGATTCGTCTCCTCGCTTATCGTCTGTGACGTCGATGATATTGTCGTTCACGGTCCGCTCGATGATTTCCGTCAACAGCTCACTTACACTCCTGTTTTGTGCATGCGCATACTGTTGGAACTGATCGGACAGATCCGACGGGATTCGTGCAGAAAGAACCGCAGATGGTTTCTTCGGTTTTTGAAACGGGCTGACTTTGACCTTCGATACAGATTCACGTGTTTTACGGGCCTCACGGATTTGTTTGACCGTCAATTCGTCGACACCTCGAGACTCGCCGTCGATATAGAGTCCCTGTTCGACGACTTCCTCGACATTGTCGAGATACATCAGTTCAAACAGCTTGGAAGCCGGCAAGCTCGCAAGGGATGCTTCAAGTGGATGTAACGTCTCATATGCTTTGATATACCGGGATGCAAGAGAACTCGACATCGAAACGGCTTCGAGAAAACCGATCCATTCTTTTTTGTCATGCATCTCAGAACGGGCGATGACCAGCCGCTTCCCGATCTCGAATACAGAAATCGTTTGAACTTTTGAGAGCTCATTGATTTCATGGACGAGGTCTTCGACTTCTTTCGACACCGGAAGTTTTTGAACGAGTGTACTGATATTCGTCAAACCGCTCTGATATGGATGCTGCTCACTCGGCTTAATTTTATGAATGTTTCGGTTCCGTGCCTTCATGACGTCCCACCTGCCTGTTGAACGACTTGTTTGGCCAATAGTCTAAACGGTTCAGCGAGTCCCTTCGATTCCTTGGAGCGGTACTGGATGACACTCTTGCCACTATCGGCAGCTTTCTCAATGAATGTGGATCGTTTAATCATCGGAAGGATCTCTATTGCCTCCTCCTTCGCGATGGCTTCCATTGCTTCATAGTATTCTTTATCTGCCTTTAACGAAGCATCCATGGCGACAGGAAGAATTCCCGTGATGACGAGGCCCGGATTATAGAACTTCTTCACTTTTTGTATGGTCCTTACCGTACTCGCAAGTTGATCGAACACGAGCTTCTTCGGCATGAACGGGATGACCGTCATATTTGACGTCGAAAGCACGACTTTCGAGAGTTCATTGATCGATGGGACCGAGTCTAGGATGATCCAATCAAACTCATCCTCGAGCGGTGCAATCATATCTTTTAATAGAAAGAGCTTGTCTTGCTCAGAGATCAAATTGATCAACCTCGCATTTCGTTCATTCGAGGGGAGAAGACTCACGTGATACGTCTCATCGTCAAACAGGACTTCTCGGATATCGAGATTGCGTGTATGTACATCAAACATCGTCATATACTTGATCGTGTCAGATTCTTTTAACATCAACTTACTGAGTGAGCCTTGGGGATCCAAATCAATGATGAGAACTCGTTGTCCCAGCTCACCCAATGCGTAAGCCATATTCAAAGAACAGGTCGTCTTGCCTGATCCACCTTTCGATATGTAAAACGTGAGTATGTTCATCTTCTCTCCCCTTTCTCTTTCATATCATGTCACATTCACTCTTTCCATTCAACACAAAAACAGCAAAGACAATGATAAATTCAATATAAAAATGTATACAATAATGATTTGGATTTGTATACGATTTTTGAATCTAAATATTTTTTGTATATGTTTCGACGTCGAATTGTATACAGAGACATTTTTGACCTAGGTATTTATACAAAGTTCCTGTTGTGAACGTCATTCATATTTGTAGATCTCTTTTATAGAATAAATACGTGGCACATCTGAACATGCTTTAAATAATAGAAGAAGAGATAAAACCATATTCTTCTGAGTT
>NZ_LYTG01000119.1:0-3749 GCF_001816105.1 Exiguobacterium sp. SH31 | reverse complement strand
TGGTTTGATTTTTTTCCTAAAGTAAAAAAATGCAGATTCAGTATGCACTGATGACTTAGAACGAATGGGAAACAATACAAACAGAAGGAAACACCTGAAAGAATGGGTCATTTTCATATATACTTTCAAAAACGAACATGACAAATAGACCATCATGCGATAGCCAATTTTGCCTGGTTCTCTTTTAGTCGTTGATGGAGATAGAAGATCGGTTCTTCAAAGAACAGCTTATGGGTGCTCGAGTGGACCAAGTCCTCACGATGGTGTAGGAATGCCTGTTTTAACTCTTCGACGACCCGTTTGAATGTCTCGGCCCCGAATGTATCGCTCATCGAGAAGAGTGAATCACGGTTGACCTTGAGAGCATCAAAGTCGAAGAACTCCCCTACTCGCTTGCGCATTTCGAACCAAACGAGCTGAACTTCAGTGCGGTCTTTCTCTTTGATCTGCTTACTGTCTTGCGCAGCCGATAGCTGGACTTCAAGTAAGAGCGGTCGTGTCGCGTCTTGGACTCGTTTCTTGAGCGAGATGTTCTGTTTGACCATATTTAAGAAACGCTTACTGTCTTCAACAAGCGACACTTGAAGGAATTTGAGACCAGACATCATCTTTTGGATGGCGAGCTTATGGCCACAGTATTTAGGAAGGAATCCTTTGATCTCATCGTAGGTCAGGATGGCCTGTTCATTTGACTGGACATGAACGTCTTTTTCGACCTGGACGATTGTCCGTAGCGCGAGTCGTAACGTGTTCACATTATCAAGCGCGATTAATTCGGACAAGAGACCGTGCCAAACAGACGTATACCCGGTCTTCGAAACGACCACAGCACCGTCTACAAACAAATCACGATAGTTTTCAAGGTAATCCGTCAATTGGATTGAAATCACTCCTGGGAAGTGACGGATGACCGTCATGAGGCCATTCTGTTCGAAGGTCTTCAAGTTGTTATGTAGGGAGCGGACCGACGTACAGGCAAAATCCGCGACCATGTGGTCTTCGATGAATTCAAGCTTCCCTTGGTCGTCAGCGTAGGCGAGAATAGAGAGAATATGACGGATTCGAGACTTGGTCCATTTGAAGGCCGTGAAACAGGCCGGGATGTTATAATGATGCTGCTCATAACGATAGTGATCTGGGCGTTTCGTCCAGCGTGTCAATCCGCTCATCGCGACCAATAGTTTATTGGCGATTAAAATGTGTCGATTCGTCTCCATCATCTCTCCTACACCTCCCCTATCCTAAAATATGCTAGTTTCAGTATCCAGCTCTTTCAAGATAGTGTCAAAGTGCGTTTTCAGTACGGCATTTTGTTACCAAAATGAAAAATTCGTTGATATAAAGCCATTTTGAACCAAGAAAAATATGCGTTTTCAGTACGGTCATTTGTTACCAAAATTGATTCATCCGCTCTATAGCGCCATTGCTGTAGAGAATAGAGTAGATTTTTTTAGATGGAAAGGAGAAAAGTGTAGTTTCGGTACGGTGTTTTGTTACCAAAAACGAAAAATTGTAAGTTTGGTACGGTTGTTTGTTACCAAAAGAGAAGGAAATGTAGTTTCAGTACGGTCATCTGTTACCAAAAAAACAAAAAGAGTCTCAAAAATTTATTTTCTAAAGGGCGAGGAATCCATAAAAATGTAGTTTCGGTACGGTGTTTCGTGACCAAAATAAGAAAATGCACTTTCAGTACGGTCATCTGTTACCAAAAAACGAAAAGTGCAAGTTTGGTACGGTCATGCATTACCAAAATCGTTGAAATCTGATATAAAGGAAAGCCATATTCACCAAGAAAGGCGATTTGATTGAATATCTATCGAATCTTAAGATGAAAATTTAGGGAAGGTAGATTCAAACCAGCGCCATTTTTTAAGAAGAATGAGAGGAAAGTGTAAGTTTGGTACGGTACAAGAGAAGATATAATTCAGGATGTCCGACGATACTCGACATCATTGGACGTGTTGGTTCCAACTTCACTGTTAAATTCGAATCGTCGTGATTCATGTGAAACAATGAAGTAGATTAATTAAAAAAGAACCCAGTCTATCTGGGTTCTTCGCGATAACAGTTATAATAGTAACGTGTCCGAATGACCTGGCAATTCCCAAGACTCCAACGGATAGAAGGTGAAGAAGTAATAATCGCCGGAACGGTGCCAATCCTTCAGGATGAAATCATGTTCCTTGATTCGATCCAGATTCAACTCAAGCTCTTTCAGGTTGTCGGCCTTTCGGACCTTGTTGAATCGAATCGAATAGGTGAACTGACGCCAGTGCCTTCGCACCGGTTGTTGCTCCCCTGTCTGAATGGAGCTCATGCGCTCTTTTTGTAGGACGAAGGCCAGATGATAGGCGAAGCTGCCTTTCAATTGTTCGATCTGTTCCCCGTAGATGCTGACAATCTGTTGTTTCAACAGGTCGTCGTAGATTTCCTCACTGACCGTGACGATGACTTGACTCTCGGCTAATGTCGTCGCATTTTTAATGGTCACCGAGGAGAACAGGCCTCGGATGAAGAAGTCCCCGTCCTCGTTGTGTCCTGCGACCCGATAATAACCGAGCTTCATGAGACGTTGCGTCGTCAAATCGTAGCTTTTCCCACTATCGTTCGCATACAGCTTCTTGACGAGCTGCGAGAGCGGGAAGATAATTTTCCGGCTTGTCTGGAACGTCATGTCCCGATACGCCAGAATCTCTGTGAAGGCCTCGAAGTCTTTCGAGTCAAGGTCCGGCACTTTCCCGTTCAATTCTTGGATGAATTCTTTGCTGACGAGGACCGAGAGATGGTCGGGAATCCCCTTCTTGTATTTCGGGATGACCGTGTCATAGTTTTGAAGCTCGAGATTCAGCTGCGACGCTTCGTTCAGTTTCTCATCCAACAGGTCTGTCTGGTTCTTGATGCGGTCGGACATACCGAAGAACGGGATATCGACGGCGAGAGTCGGAGAATGGTGCGCAGTCGGTTGGTTGAGATCTACCTCTTTGGCGACCTCCCATAGGATCATCAAAACATCCGTCTTGAGTGAGGTCTTCTTCTGATTCACCGTCTTTTGGGACCAGTAAGGATACGTATGGATTAACAGATTCGGATTCTCAGCCCATTCTTTCAATTCTAGGATGCATTGTTGCATATAACTTTCGATGGTTTTCACGTGAAACTCTTTCAGGAAGGCTTCAGGGCCGACCAAATGATGATATGCGGTAATCATCTCGAACCGGGCACGCAATTCTTTCTTCGGGCCACGTCCCTCTTCGTAGTTTCGGATGGCAGCCTGCACCCATCGCTTCTTTAGCTTGTTGAATGAATGATAACGTATCTTCTTATAAGAAGCCTCTAGATTTTCGAATTGATAGTGCTCCTGATAAAGTGTCGTGACGAATTCCTGGATATCAAAGATAGACACGCTGTGGAGAATCTCCTCCATACGATGCCTTTGAATAGCCGTGACCGCTTGAGAAATGATGAGTTGTTGCGAGCGGCCATTGGAGGTTGATTGAGTCTCCATATTGATCACCTCTTCTAAGGATAAATATAGCACAAATTAAGGCATATTTTTTTATTCAATTAAATTATTTCAAATACCGTAGTTTTCATATAAGTGTGCGCCGGCGCACACTTTTGGAATATAAATATTGTGGACAAGGCGATTTCTTATTCTTTCACTCTGTCTTCGACAATAAAAGAGAATAAAGATGCTTGGCAAATAACTAAGCATCTTGATGTGTCAGCGCTCTTGAATTATTTTTTAG
>NZ_LYTG01000118.1:0-2773 GCF_001816105.1 Exiguobacterium sp. SH31 | reverse complement strand
GTTGTCCCCGCGCTTATACAAATCGTAGCGTGACGAGTATTGCGATTTGTTCAAGATGACACGTCGGACGGGACCGACGCGAGGCAGCGCTTGACGCAATATTTGGAAGTTCGGCATGAATAGGTTGCGGAGCGCCTCAAGGAGGACGACGTCGTGCTCGCGCGCCGTCTCGAGCATCAATTTGACCTCGTCGACGTTCGAGGCGAACGGTTTCTCGCAGAGGACGTGTTTGCCATGTCGCATGAACAAGATGCCCTGCTCGGCATTCTTAAAATCATTATTCAAGCGTTGTTCAATCAAATCATAAAACGCTATATTTTCTGATTCAGTCAGGCTAGAAATAAATTTAGGGACAATGATTGCCTCGTTCGTTTCATAGTATAAAAAGAAGTGACCATCGTCTTCACCAACGACCTTAATTGAATCCCATGGCACATCAGTTTTTTTGATCCCACTTTTAAAAGAAGAGCTTACGTGAACCCCGGTTTCATCGAGCTGCAACGTCACATCCCGTGGCCATCTTGTATCATTTTTATACGCAGATTTGAGTTTGCGAAGCGTGACGAAATCGTAATACTTTCCGATGAACGGTCTCAATAGAATGACGGGGATAATGGCTAAACATACTACGATGAGTTTAAATATATTCTCCGAATTCAAATAGAGAGAATAAAAATAGAGAGACATCGGCAATATGATATGGAGAACAATAAAGCCGAACAAGAAGACCATCATGGCGAGTGCGATGGTTGTAATATTGTATCTAGCTTTATGATGCTCGGTCCTCTTTAAAGAGTCTTTCTGTAAGGCCATAAAGTCTTCAAACGTCAATTGATATTTTGTATCCATCCTACAGCTCCTCTTCTTCCATATAAATAAAATTTACTTACATAATGCTAACCTAGGTCAACCGTAACAGATTATTTACGTTATTTTCCAGCGATATGACTTTAATCATATTTTGTATAAAGAGTGTACATATCTTTATTTGTTAAAGAATGTGGGCACTATCAGGTAGGTATACAGTGACAAATACTTATTATCATTTCAAATAAAGCAGTTTTTGAAGTTCAGAAAAGAGCTTAGTTTGATTTATGAAATAAGCTCTGTTTCATGGGGACAGTCTAATGAAAAGTGCCTCGATTTCTATGCGGCGATTAGCTGGCCTCTGCATTGTTACGGGATCATCTTTTTTAAGTTCCATTGTTTGCCTTCGCTGTTGTAATAGTCGATATAGGCGTTAACCATTAAACGAACCTCGGTGAGGTTCAGTGCCAATCGCTGGTCGACAAGGTCCTTCAGGTGCTTGTAATGAGACTAGAACGGTGCGTTGTCCAGACCGTTCCTACGACGTGACATAGACTGGACCAATCCTAGCCCGCGAATCTGCGATTGGTAGGCCGGATAAGTATAGTGAAACCCTTAGTCCGAATGGTCATCGCATCAGGATGTAAGTTCCTTTGGTGGTTCTCTTCCAGCTTCTTCATCTTCTGAAAGACGATGTCTATGTGAAGGCTCGTCGACATATGGTGCGCCACGTCCTTCACATAAAAGAGATAGACGTTCTGCTACTTTCGTGTCGGGAGATAGGCGATGTCCGTCACGAAAACCTTGCCCGGCCTGGCTCGTTTTGGTCGAACTGACGGTTCAGACGATTTTGAAGCTTTTAAATGTTCAATCCTCAAACCCCTCCGTAAAAGTTTCAAGTCCAACTTTTACGGAGGGGTTTAGTAGAAAGTGCTTTTATTTATACGGTTTGAAAGGCAAGTCAATTTTTATTCATCGTTTAAGTTTCACGCCATTTATATTATCAGTTGTAATAAGCTATGGATTTCTTGCTGTCCGCATCAACTTAAATTCGAGCTTCAAATAAATTACTTGCTAATAGTTAAAGAATCAACTTAAGAATTGTCCGTGTCTATTGTTTGCGGCGATTATGTCAGAGGATAAGTATTGATTGAGCAGGTCCCGAAGCTTTTGTTTCTCAGCCTTACTTATTCTAGCATCGCTAATAGGGACGATTACTCCCTCTTTAGATTCAAGATAGTATAAAAACAGACGAGTTTTGTCGTTACCCAATCTTTCAATAGATTTCCAACTAACCTTAGTGATTTTTTTAATTTGATTATTGATTGAGTGGATTTCTATTCCAGTTTCTTGAAAGTGCAAAATTAAATCTCGTGGAAAGCTATTGTCTTTTTTTAAAACGAACCTATAAATTAAGAGCCTCACAAAATCGGAAATTTTGCTTATAGCCGGCATCATCAATACAATAAATAAAACGGATCCAAATGCTCCCAGGATAGGAAGTATGTCATAAAATGAACTTGTCGAAGAAGTCGGTTTAAATAGAAGTGAAGCAAGGAATAACCCAATCCAATATACAATGAAAATTGTTGCGATGATTAAGGTGGTCTTTTTTTGTCGACGAGACCTTGTTTTATTTAAATAATCCTTTTGTAGTGCGATAATGTCTTCATAAGTCAATTGGTAGTTAATAATCATTAAGATTCTCCTATTTTCATGTCATTATTTTTATAATCACTTATGATTAATTTTTTCTGAAATCTAATACAATGTACTAAGTCTAAATACGTTTTGTTATTTACATTTGATGCATTAGGATTCCGTTATATTCTGAAGAAAAGTTCTCCTCACTAGATATAAAATTATATCTTATTTGAAAGTAACATAGTTCTGTTCTTTTCATAAACAACTTACCTTCATATAAAAATCCATAACATACATTTTAAGTTCGTTTCACTACCATCCC
>NZ_LYTG01000117.1:0-1450 GCF_001816105.1 Exiguobacterium sp. SH31 | reverse complement strand
ACCACATTAAACGATAAAAAATATTAAATTATTTAAATGGTAATTTATTGTTTGAAATATCCTGAATTTGATTTAACGATTGCAAGTAACCATTCGTCGTATTAATTGAATTATGACCGACCAGTTGCATGACCCCGATCAATGGGCTGCCATTGGCCAAGAGTTTCGTGATATAGGCGCGACGGAACCAATGGGGTGGTGTCTTTTCCTCGGTCTCCACATGCTCGACCGCGTTGTGCGTCATCAGTCGAAGAGCTTCATAGGTCATCGCCTTGCCTGACTTCTTCGTGCTGAAGGCGATATAAGGAGAGGTGATCTCCTCGATCATCATGAGCGTTTGCAGTCGGTTGATGAGGTGACTCGCCTTCTCGGTGAGCGGGATCCGGCGCCACTTGTCACGCTTGCCTTTCACCTCGAGGTAGAAGGTGTGCTGGTTGCGTTTCACGTCGGTGAATTGGACTGAGAGCAGCTCGGCCGCCCGCATTCCGGTCGTCAGCAACAAATATCCGATTGTCTCGTTCCGGAGCTCCATGAGCTCCTTTTTTTGTGCTCGCTTGACGGTATAGCGGAACGACTCGGCGATCCGCTCGATTTCGGCAAAGTCGACCTCACGTCGGAGCAACTCAGGGCGCTGCTGGTTCTTCACGTGGAAGGCTAGATTATGTAGATGATATTGGTTGACGTGGAGGTAGGTCAGGAGACGTTTGAGCATATGGTTCTTCCGTTGCGCCGTGCGTGGGGCATACTGTTCGTTCACCTCGAATAGGTAGCGATGGATGTCGAGAACGGTCAGGTCTTTTAACCCGTCTGTCTTCGTCATAACAAAATTAAGGATGAACTCAAGGTCCAATTTATATGCGCGTCGCGTGTGTGGGCTCTTGTCCGCATAGATGGGGAACAGTTCTGTCGCCCAGAACAATTCGATGATTTCGATGTCAGTCAACGTTTTTAGATCGATATGGTCCTTCCTTAATGCCTCGGCCAATTTTGGATTCGCACCGGTCAGTTCTCGCAACGCTACTTCGAACGCCTGCTGCTTCTTCTCGATCTCCATGCTTCTCCCTCTTTTCCTTCTGTTTTTTGGAAACAATGTCCAATTTATTGAAAAGCAACGTGTTTTCTGTGTATTACACACGTAATATATAATAAAATACGAATGTTATAAGCTTTTATATTCAAAATGATGATGTATTACTTACATGTATCTTTATTATAATTAAATCCATTAACTTGTGATAATCTTATATTATCACAAGTTAAATTTAGAAACTATTTTATCCAGTAGTAAATCTAAAAGAGAGAATTGTATGGACAAATTCTTCGTATCTAGAATTAAGTTAATTGACTATATTAAAAACATGAACTTCTGTTTATTAACTTTTTTTCTCTGCCTATATTGACAATTCTAGAGAGTAGACCCTGTTGTTAATGAAGTTTTGTCGTCTAATAA
>NZ_LYTG01000116.1:0-8923 GCF_001816105.1 Exiguobacterium sp. SH31 | reverse complement strand
AATTTTGTGGTTGTCTACAAGGGGTGTTATAATTGCTTTGAAAGAAGGTGGTTTCATGAACTCAAATACAATCATCGTGAATAATATAAAATTATGGCTACAGGATAATCAAAAGTCGCAGCAATGGTTAGCCCAAAAAATCGGGGTCAGCAAGGCACTGGTCGGTCATATGCTGAATGAGAGCCGTGTCATCCAACCACAACGTATCGTTGCTATCGCGAAGGTATTAGGTGTATCGGTCAACGAGTTGACGACCGACGCTTCAATGAGAGACGAGCGCATGACGGTCGAGTTGCGCGGGACCCTCTCAAATCGACGGTCCAAAATGGAGCTTGAGCGTCTGAAATTTGCGGTGGAAGACTATATTGGTCTCAAGAGTGAGCAAAGATGAAGCCGTCAACACGAATTGCTGAAGACACGGCAGAAGCGTTCGCAGCCGATTTTTTAGAGCAAGTCATTGATAGTCACGTCTTCATTGGAGCTTACATTGAACAGGTGTTGGCCAAACGCGCGAACCTCATCTTTCAATATGTCGAGGACGACTCTTATTACGGTGTCGCCATCAAGCATATGTCAGGAGAAGAGTTCATCGCATTAAACTCCTACCAACCGCTGCGCATGCGTTACTTTACCGCGGCTCATGAACTATGGCACTTGTCTGAAGCAAGTGAATGGCAGGTCGATGGATTCGAACACGAGCGGGCGGCCGACCGGTTCGCCGCTGCGATCATGCTGCCGAAGAGTACGACAAAAGAAGTCTGGGAGAAGCTGAAGGACGGCTATGATACGAAGTCCGCCATCATCTATTTGGCAGATATGGCCCAAGTGCCATACGTCTCGGTCGTCCGACGACTCCGAGAACTCAATTATCGATTCTCTGACTTGAGTGAACAGGAATCCGATTGGCGTGAGGAACGGAACCGTATAGGAATCGCTCCGAGCCCATTGGATCAAGCCCAGCGTTTTGAATCGTTCCCCGCCTATGAACAAGTCGTGGTCAAGGCGGTCGAGGCGGAGAACATGACGCGACTGAATGCTGCCAACAAACTCTCCGTCTACAGACCGGATCTGGCTCGATCGTTCCAGGAAGATGAAATGAGTCGTATACAAGAGGACACCCCCCATGATTAAGGAGCCGGTGTTCATCGATGCGAACATCATCATTCATGCGGCAAGTTTTCGACAAGCCGACGTCTTCGATTGGATCAGTAGCCTGTATGGACAAGTCCTTATCCATGTGGAGGTCTTGAATGAACTCAAGACATCTTCGGTAAGAGAAAGTGTCGACGCGTTCATCCACGACGGGAAGTGGGTGCTGTTCGATCCTGAATCGGAAGCATCGATTGCGACGGATGAACTCTATGACCTTTATCTCGTTTATCTGACAGAAGTTCGCCTTGCGTTTCAACAATTGGACGAAAAGAAAATCAGAGAAGGACGGCCACTCAAACATACGAGCGACTTGGGTGAAATCCACAGTCTTGCTGCCGCTAGATTGATCAGCGCTGGATTGATATGTAGCGATGACGCGGACATTCGAGAAGTCATCACAGACGCTGAACTGTACATCGTAAATCAAGAGGAACAGCAAACACTTATTCGTCAGCATACCCTCCTAGACTTTTGTATATATTTGAAGCGGTATGAAGTCGTGAAAAGAAGCCAGATTCGAAAGTTTTTCAAGACAATACGTCCACATGATTTAAATGTGCTCGATCAACACATGTATGACACATAAACATACGATGTTTTATCATTAAGACAGAAAAGTACCCAATCTTCGTCGAAGTATGACGTGTCTTGGGTACTTTTTTCATATTAGTCACTATCCGATAGCTTGTTTCGCTCACGTAGGACCGCGAGCTCGATCTGTTCCTGTAACCGGTTCTCGAACGCCTCTTTTTCACGACGGAGGAGCTGCACTTCTAGGTGAAGTTTTTGATTCTCCTCTTCGAGTTGGTCGCTTCGTCTCGTCCGTGCCTTCAACTCGTCAAGCGAGTCCATTAGGCTCTGGTTTTGACGGTTGAGCTGGCTACGCTCTTGCTCGAGCGTCTTCAGTTCACCCTCTAGATGAAAAACTGTTCTCTTCTGATCTTTTAACTCTTCTTTAAATGAGTTCCGTTCTGTATCCAACGTTTCTTCAGCATGTTTTTTTTCCGTGATCAGTTGGCTGATTTGATCTTGTAATTGAGTGACTTCAATTTCATGTGACGACACCTTTTGCTCATACTCTTCTTGGAGTCGTTCAGCTTCTGCAATTACGCTTTGTTCAAGGTCTTGAATGGTATTTTTATAGCGCGCGTTGATTCTCTCATGTTCTTTTTGTTGCGTTTCTAGTCGAGTGGCTCGTTCATTGAACAGGGCAAGGACTTGATTCAGTGCTGCTTCGAGTGATGCGTTCTCCTCGACGACTAAAGGGTCTGGAGACTGTTTATCAAATAAAGTGATTAATTCCTCGAACAATTGATTGGTAGACAGCTGTCGTTGTTCTGTAAGGCGTTGAATATGTTCTTTAACCTCTTGTGAGACGCGAAAGGAAGTCACTTTAATTTCATTTGACTGCATAAGATTCACCGCTTTATCATTTATTGTATACAAATATATAAGACATAAAATACACTTGATTACCTCGTTTACATTTTCCCGTATTTGATTAGCAAATACAAGTAACCGTAAGTAATTCTAGAGAGGATGTATACATTCGACGTCGAAATGTATACATCCTCTTAATTATTGTATATGTAAAATGTTTAACGAATCTATAGCCTTTTCAGAGTGTCATTATATGAAGCGCAAGAGAACTATCAGAAGACAAAACTGTAGGCTCGCCCAATAATACTTGAGGAATACAATATGAACAAATGACATTTTTCAAGCTTGATTTTATTAGGTAGTGGAGAAGTGCCAACTATTCAGTTTTTCGTTTATAAACTGAATGCAGAGAACGCACCTCTGTATCCGCATCGTCTAATCCGGTTCATGTATTCTTCTCTAATGATACTCTCTTCAAAGTCATTCAAAAACCACGTGACAGACTCAGTGTTAACAGTTTCACAAACTCTTTTAATATATGGCAAATCTACATCAGAAAATGAAAAGCCGTGAGAATATATTTTATCTACTAAATTCAATGAATCAAATAGTGATTTCCAATGCTCAATTACTTTACTGGTATCTTTTTTTAGGGCGTGATGGATTTCCCACAACGCATCTTCAGTGCCAATATAGCGACTGTCTTCATTTTGATTGATTCCATGACCGATAATTATTTCACTATTTTGCTGTCCATGCAGATGAAATACGTTTTTTGCTCCGTAAATATCTTCCAATACCCTAGTGTAGTTAAAGTTAATACAATAGTCATTTGAGGTATCCAATATTTCTTTGAAAGTTTGTTTTGCTTTAACGTCTGATATTTTTATTGAATTAATCCATTCTGCAAATAAGTCTTTTACTTTTATAATCACATCGTGAAAATTACTTGAAACATCTTCATAATCATATGCCCTATGAAATTCATTAAAATCATCATCGGCCTCATCGTAAAGATAGGACATTTCATCAAAATATTTTTCGAAATCTAATTTTCCTAAACTGTTCTCTAAATCGCACCACTTGTCACCGTTAGTCTCTGCTTCGGATATAATATCTATTATGAAAGCAACGACTTCATTAGCCTCAAAGATTTCGGAACCATCTGGATGAGTGATTGATGATATATCAAAAGAAAGGTCAGTCTGTAAAGCTCCTGGATAAGTGTTTTTTAAATATGTATGAAAGTTCTCGTACTTAGTAGGTAAAAAATGTGCTAAATCAAATCCATTTCCAACAATAAATAAATTCATTTTTTCTCTCCTATAACCGTGGACTTTAGCTGTGCTTAATCTCTCTAGAAGTATCAAATTTGTAGATACGATATTTAAATTCGTTCATCAATTTGAGCTGAAGTCGGTACATTTTGAAAGGCAGGATGTAAGCTTTAGATAAAAGTTAGATTCTACCAAAGAGACTCTACATTCATATTCGCGGCACCTAGCTCTTTAAGTAAGTGAAGTTCAATCTCAGCCACAGATTTATCAAACGGGATATAGGCTATCCCATCAATATCACTCGGTTTTTCAACATTGTTTTTTATTAAACAGGTTACATTCGATCTTCCCAATTTCCCATAAAAAAATCCTAGTTCGAACAGTACATTTTGCCTTGCTCTAAACTTTAAATCTGGCTGAATATTCCCTTCAACGTAAGCTCCTACATCATCGGGTGTAAGTAAAACCACCGCATAGGAAACGTCAGCGTATTTTTCAAACTTTTCAATCAACGTCAACCCACTGTTTATTTGTCTACTTAAAACTATAGGCTTCAATCCTGCTCTATTAAGTATCAGCTCCGTTTCGATTAAGGAAGTCGTGTCTCTTCCATGAACTATAAACACTTTTTGAGCATCTGTTTTTGAAGGGGGACGATTATTATCTGTATGGTTTGTATAAGCTTGAGGTAATTCTTCCTCCAACGTTTCTACATAGTGTAGCAATGATCGATACCCATTCTCATTGATAGTTTTTTTAGATACGGAGTAATGAAATTCTTCAAACTTAAAACCAGGTAAGTCTAGTTGAAGCGCATATTTATTAAGAGTCGATGCAAAATTTTCAAAAACATTTGCATAAAAATAATCATTTTGATAATTTTTAATATCTTTTATAGTCCGCTTTATTTGTAGGATTGCTTTTTTATTTCTAGACTCCATGTAATTAGCCTCCATTTCACAGTGTTGAGGACGACGTATAATTGCAGATAATCAAGCTATTTCTGAGATTCATTATATATTTTAATCAAAAGGGTGATGTTCGCCCCAGCGAGGTTGAGAGCGTATTGGGTCAGGTAATCCGGAGTATTGACAATCGTCGGGCCTTGCCCGTGTCCTGTGTTATTATTTCTGACTGTAGGCAGTCCATCAAGCGTCGCCCGAAGAGAGGTGAGCTGCGTTTGATAATAGCTTGGAAGGAACTGATTGTCAAAGAGTGCCTGAATGAGTGCGGCGGCTGTCCCCTTTCCTGTTGACCAGCCATTGACTTGGCAAATAGTCTTCATCGTGCTCTCGAACGATTTAGCAGCGGAAGTGATAGCAGCTTTGTTGTCACCGTCACGGTATTGTCCGTGTGCCTCCAAATACTCATTCAAAGGTCCTGCGAATTGGGCGTTATGCATGAGTGTGAGTGCTGGCTTAATTGCCTCCGTGTGGAGTATGGTAGAGTCAATTTTGATGAATTGGTCCTCCACAAACTCTAGTCCGACACCGTTCTCCCGGAATCTCATGTTCAAGGTCTTAATCGTTTCGGGTCCAGCTAAACTGAAATCAACAGCGAATCTAAAGAGTAGCTCAATCATATCGACGACCCAGTCACTCTCAATGCAACTTAATAAAAATTTTAGACAGGCTGAAATGGGATCACTGAAATCTTTTCCGTAACCTGGAGCATCAGAAAAATCAAGTAGACCATGCTCAGCACAAATATATTGTCGAACATCCGCGAATAGATTCGGTTGGTTCAAGAGGTATAGTGCGCTAGATTCTGTCGCATAACCACGACGGGTTTCAATCTGATAAACCTCCACCAATAAATGGTAGAGTTGTTTTCGAAGACGGTCTGGTAAAGTGTTGTCATAAGGGAATATCTCAATTTCTTTTTGGCTGTTTCGCTTTGAAAAGAGCATACTTTTTTCCTCCGTTATTTATTTTGCATAGGTTGTTGTAGGCTTTCTAGTATGAAAAAGCACACGCTAATGATATCTGAGTATGATTAGAAAGTGGTCAAACAATTATTACATTCTCTGTTTCCAGTATACGACAATTTACTTAGATAAAAAAAGAGCCTTGATAATACCTCCAAAGCATTTAAATGGGAGTGATTAATGCTTTTTATATTTTCAAGATTGATATACTACACCTTTAGGCTAGCGTGTTCCCGTTCTCTTCTGGTTCCACATACCACCATAAAACCAACAAGGGATTTTACGTCAATTACAACCGCTAGGGCGTTAGTCCATCGATTGTTCCACGTGAATGATTGCCTTGAACGGCACATGGATGATACCGTCCCGCTGATTGGCCAGTTCGACGGTCCGCTCCATGTAGTTCGTCCGGTGGACAAAACCCTTGAACCGTTTCATCTCCCGCTCCTCCACATATTTCACCTCCACCATATCCCCGCTGAAAATTGCGTCATTCAACACCTTCTCATAAACTGATAGGACCTGTTCGTCGATATCGGGCATCTCAATCTTCTGAATCTCCTTATAGTACTTCGTCAGCAGCGCCTTGTGCTCGGGCATGAGGAACGGAATCCATTTCAGCTCACCCCGATCGCGATACATCGTCATAAAAAATCACCCTCCTAATAAAAAACGAACGTTTGTTCTTATTTTATACTCTTTTTATCTGTTTTGAACAGGATATTTCATGAATGGTAATCCGTGCGTCCTGTTTCCGTACTCTAGCTCGCTGGTCGTCGGTGCAAGGGACGTCAAAAAAATGACGCACCCTTCGGCCCGTCTTCCTTCGCTTTTGGCTCAAAGCGAGGCTTTTCGCTCGTTGGCTACGGAAGCCAGGTCCTGTAAGCGCTCTACGCATTTTTTTGAGGCTCTCCCTGCGGTCGCCCTTGCACCGTCTCCCGACGCTCGCTTCGTTCCCGTCAACAGGACGCACAACGGTGTTCGTTCTGAGGTCAGCTTATCCGAAAGGGGACAAACCATCATGGAACTATCCGCCATCATCGAGGTCATCCGTATCAAGCAAGAGGTTCGCGAGGAAATGGTCGCCCTCGAGCACGCCATCATCCATTCTCCGGACAGCGCCCGACAAATCGGGTCATCGTTCATCGGGGACGACGACCGTGAAGTGTTCCTCGTCATCATGCTGAACACGAAAAACCGGGTCATCGGTGTCCATCGGGCGCACGTCGGGAGCGTCAACTCGAGCGTTGTACACCCACGGGAAGTCTTCAAATGCGCGATTCTAAACAATGCCTCATGTCTCATCGTCTGTCATCAGCACCCGAGCGGAGACCCGACCCCGAGCCGGGAGGACATCCTTGTCTCCGAACGGTTACATGAAGCCGGGGACCTTATCGGCATCCCGGTGCTCGACCATCTCATCCTCGGTGCGGACGAGTCATACGTCAGTATGAAACAGCGAGGTTACATGGGTTGAATGGAATGGAGTGGGGCCGGGGGACCGGTCCCGGTCCGTCCGGTAAGGGCAAGGACGAAAAACGTACGTTTTTCTTTGACGGGACGGGCGACTCACGTTGCTATCGCCTGGATCCATAGAGCGGGATCCGGGAAAGGGTCGTTTTCGTATGACGAAAACGGAGTGGTTCGTGCGTAGATATAGGATAGTATTTTGACGTGTCTCGTAAAGAGTTTTTTTGATGAAACGATAGAAGTAAAAACGCGGTTTGTTTATTGAAAATGATCATGTTTTCTAAACAAGCCCTAGGGCTTGTTTGAAACAACACCAGGGCTTACGTGAAATTAGGCGAGATGTTGCTTACATGGATACGAGGTATCATGAGGCTATCAGCAGGAGAGGATGATTCAGATGGACAGCTACCAACTAGATCAACAGACAATGGACGAGATGACGGAGGTATTGCTTCGACGCCTTCCTGACCGGCTTCAAGAAGAATTTGACGACTTAAAACTTGTGAGCATGGATCTTCTTTGTGATGTGAAGGAAGGAGAACGCTTGACCCACCTCACCGTCTTTTTTAATACCAATATGATTCGACGGAATCGTCGTACATAAGAAAAAGGGATAGTTGTATACATTTTTTAAAAGTCTTCATTTCTGGAGGTTCATGAACAAGGACTGAACTGGCTCTGGACGGGGAATCGTTCTATAAAGAACCGGAAAGGGTGAGACGTGATGGATGAGGGGCTGCTTGATGACTATGCGTTCGCGGGATTGGATCCGTTCGTTCGGACCGTCTTCTCGGAACTGATGGAACACCCCGAGTGGATGCGTGTCGTCGACAGGCAACATTGCGTCGAGAAAGTCGTCCGGTTCGATGAAGGACGGAACTCGCCTTACTTCCGCGTGGTGATCTATCTGGATGCGGAAGAGTGTCCCATCAAGATCGTGTATCTATATGGGACATGGATAGTGGCGGATGGGGACGTCAGCTTCGTCGTCTCGGAGCTATCGAAGGGTGTATTCGAATATGAAGTGATGCATGTGCATTGGCTCATCAAGTATCGCTTCGAGGATTGGGGAGTCTCTGAAGACGGGGCATGGGAGAAGGAATGGTGATCCGGGCTCATGCGTGAGCGTCTAACGCCTTGTGGCGAAGTCGCTCATCGCACCGCTTCCCCTTACGGGAGGCACGGAGCGTCAGAACAACGCTTAAGAAAGTTGGCGCGTCGAAACTTATGTGGTGCGTGTATAAAGAATGGTTGAACAGATATGAATCGTGACCGAATTTATAAAATATCTAAAAGATACCAATGTGTCTATTGAACTGCTCCCCGTCAAGTAGACAGGGTAAATAATGAAAACCAACCTAGGCGGCTTGAGCCCTGTATTCGACAGGGCTCAAGCCGTTTAGTCGTTTCTGGAGACGATCATGGTTGTAGAACGATATGTAGGCCTCGATGGCCGACGTGAGTTTGCTATAGGCCTGGAACTCACGCAGGTAGTACATCTCGACTTTCAGGGTACCCCAAAAACCCTCGATCGGGGCGTTGTCGAGACAACGTCCGACGCGAGACATGCTGTGGGTCAGTTTTGCGTCTTCCACCATGCGTTTGAACCCTCTCGATGTATATTGAAATCCTCGGTCGCTATGGATCATCGGACCCGCTCCTGTACGGAGCCCCGCGATCGCTGGGATCATCGTCTGGAAGACGAGCCCATTGTTGT
>NZ_LYTG01000115.1:0-5571 GCF_001816105.1 Exiguobacterium sp. SH31 | reverse complement strand
AAAATCGATAAGACTCGATATTATATTAAATAATGTTTTAAATGGTTTTAAAGGATTGTGTGTAATATTGATGGAGGTGTAAGTATAAAAAATTAGACAAATAAAACTCTTTGAGAAACCATTTTTTCCGGTTCTTCAAAGAGTTTTTGTATAAAATCTATTAACTGTATTCATTATCATCTGGGGCAAGAGTAAAAGGTATATGTTTTATGAACTTATTCATATCGATGCCATAGAAGTTCTCGATATCATTCTTCAAGCTACTTTCTAAATCTAATAGACTTTTAACCAGATAATCAAGGTCAAAAACATTATAAACATCAAGTTTTGCCCAGATTGACTTGATTCTACCTTTATCTGAGAAAGGAATCATCGAAATAATTGCTCCGTTATCATAGTCTGCATGTTCAACGGAGTAATAATGAAACTCAGGGGTAGAAGTTGAGCTCAAGTTTTCTTTCCATCTGTATAAAGATTTGTAGAATTCTAAAATAGGAAGTTCAGCTTGAAAATAAACTTCTTGATTGATTTCAATTGTGAAATCCGCTTCTACAGAGAGGATAGTAGGTACATTTCTAGCAGACTTATTGGAGATCGAATTACTATCACTGATAAAATCGTAGTTAAAAGTTACTTGACCGGGAATGCTGACCATATTTTTCCATCATATCCTATCACAATTCGAATTTTTGTTTCACCCTTAGTTCCAACTTTTCTACCCATACTTACATCAAATCTGAAGGATAGTTTTTCATTGTTATTAATTTGAAAGTTTGAGACTGAAACTTTTTGTAGAGCTTCTTTAATCCACGACTTAGCAGTTGCTTGACTGTTAGTGCTAAACTTGGCCCATGTTCCCGTGTGACTTTGAAGATGCTTACTCTTTACTACCAAACTCGGAACATTTTTAATTGCATTGCTCAACGCGTATTTTCCAAAAGCACTGATCAATGCACGTTGACCATACTTCTTAATAGCCCATCTAGCGCCCATTTGGAGAACGATAGCTAACACTGGAATTGCAGAAGCTTTTGCATCAATTGTATTGATATTATATACATCGTCACTGTCACGATCAATAAGAGTTGCTTTGAACTCTTCGCCTTCGATATCAGTAAAAGCAATATCATAAACTTTAGTAGTGTTTCCACCTTCTGAATTCGGTACTGTCTCAGTTACATACGTTTCACCAGTTTCAATATTTACATAAAACTCAGATGAAAGTTTTGTACTCCCATTGTCTAGTTGAGAGAAAACAGTCATTTCGTTATCAGACTCAGAAACAGTCATTTCAAAGTTCTCGTTATGAATGTTAAATTCATCTTCTACATCAACAGTATAGATGGTTTTTGAATCTTCTTCATACTCATTTTCAATGCTGTTTTCATAGTTGAATACGATTTCTTCATCACCTTCTTGAAGCGATTGAATAGAGTAATCGGATTCATCAGCTACCTTCACATTACCTTCTGCATTTGCTCCTTGTGACGGCGTCAATAACGCGCCGCTAGTAAAAACTACAAGTAGAAATTTAGTAAACCACTTTTTCATTTAGAATCCTCCAATATTTTTTTGTTAAGAGTTAGAATACGTGCTGTAGAGTTGTCTTTGCTTTTTGTAGAGACCAAGTACTGGTTGAGGACTGAGGATATTTGATTACCACGAACATAATCTTCTTTCAAAACGATTGAAGAAATCACTCCCGTGGCATAAGCACAAGCAAAAGAAGTCCCGGAAAAGGATTTGTAGTCTTTATCTTTAGAGGTAGAAACTACATCAATTCCTGGGGCAAAGTAGTCCACACCATTGATAGCTGAGGATTCATCAATTTGAAGTTCTTTATTGATAGAGCCTATTGAAATTACACCTTCGTAACTAGCAGGATAATCTACAAAAAGCCCCATATTATTCCCAGAAGATGCTACTACGATGATATTTTGCTTTAATGCTTCTTGGATGATCTTATGTAACTCGTCGTAGTCTTTGGTAAATCCAAAGCTAATGTTGATGATGTCGACCTCGTTATTTATACTCCATTTAATCCCTTCTACGACAGGTTCTAACTTACCCTCACCATTCTCATCTAATACTTTTACGTCATAGATAATTGGATTAGTTAGAATGCCTTGTATTCGTTCTCCTTGGCCCGCAACTAGTCCTGCAATCGCGGTGCCATGCCCGTAGTCATCGGACACAGCTTCTTCAGCCTTAGAAATTGCATTGTATTCTTCGAACTTTAAATCTTCTAAAGCAGGATGATCTTTATTAATACCGCTATCTAAAATAGCGATTTTAATGGGATCATCGTAAACAGTTGGATCATGTCCAACTATTTTGTCAGCCCAATTATTGAGGTGATTTGACGTGCTTTTAGTCTCGCTCTCTGGTCTAAAGAAAACAAAGAAAGCAAAAAGAGATGCAATTAGAACAAGCGTGATCTTAAATCTTATATAAACCACCTCTGCTTTAATATTGTTTAATACCTTACAAGGATAACAATTCAATAAAAGGTAAATCAACCCTTATTTTTAATTTTTTCCTTTTTTAAAATAATTATATAATATAAGTAATATATATTTACTCAATCTGATATATGTTTTTATTCAAGCAGAAAACACCTTCGATGCTAGCACATTTTAAAAGTGTACCACTCCGAAGGTGTTTTTATATTGTCTCAATAAAATTAGGGTAGCCCCGTCCAATTTGAACTGAGCCCCGTAAAATGGACAGTTTAATAAAAAGCCCGTATGTCCTATGCGGCGATTAGATGGCCCCGATATTGTTCCGGGGTCATCTTTTTTAGGTTCCACTGACCGCGTTCGCAGTTGTAATAGTTTATGTAGTCCCCGACCATTTCTCTGACCTGCTCGATTGATCCACACGATCGGTTGGTGACATAGTCCTTCAAATGGCCAAAGAATGATTCAATTGGTGCGTTGTCGAGACAGTTGCCTCGACGTGACATGGACTGGATCAGTCCAAGGCTGCGAACGAGTTGTTGGTAGTCCGGATGTGTATAGTGGAAGCCTTGATCCGAATGGATCATCGCCTCGGGATGCAGATTCCCTTGGAGGTGATCTTCAAGTTTTTCCATCGTCTGAAAGACGAGGTCCATGTGAAGGCTTGCGGACAGCTTGTGCGCCACGATCTCACGCGTGGCCACGTCCTTCACGCATGACAGATAGACGTTCTCGCCGGAGGCGATCGGGAGGTAGGTGATGTCGGTCACGAACACCTTTCCAGGCTCGCTCTGTCGGAACTGACGGTTCAACAGATTCGGCACGACGCGATGCTCGTGCGTCGCCTGAGAGAGCTTCCGATAAGGATTCATCCTCCGGATTTTGGTGACGATGTTATACTTGCGCATCAGTCGGAGAATCCGTTTGTGGTTGATCCGGACGCCGAGTGTCGCGAGCACCTCCATGTACAGCCCCCGATAACCGACTTTACCTTTATGGCTGTCGTGGATTTTCTTGAGGAGTGTCGCGTCTAGGTAATCACGCTCCTCCCGGAGGGACTCCGCCTCGGCACGGTTCAACCAGGCGTAATAGCCACTCCGGCTCACGCCGGCGATCTCACATAGTGGGCGGACGAGGTACTTCAGCTATGCGATGCGGATGACGGTGTTGATGGCCTGATATTTCGCTGCTGGTGTCAGTTCGTATGTTTCGCCTGCCCTTCTAACTTCTCTAGCTTTTTTAAGAGTTCATTCTCTGCCGTCAGGTACTTGATTCTTGCCTCTGCCTTCGCTAACCGTCTCTCCATCGACTCGTCTGTTTTCGGGCGTCCACCTCCCAGAGCCTTTCCACGTTTGTCGTTCAGGAGACCGTCTTCCCCGTCTTTTCGATATGTTCGGCGCCATCGTTCCAACGCGGACTTCGCCTTCCTGTTCCCAATTACCGTCAGGTCGAATCCAGCCTCCGTGAAGATCTGCCGGGGTCCCTTGCCGTCCATGTTTTCAAGCACGGCCTTTATTTTGAATTCACCGGTGTATTGGATCGAGCGTTCTGAAACCGACGAAACGTTCGGGTTCGACTCAAGCTGATCAATTTGATGGATATTGAAAATGATTTTGCTCATGGTTGTTTCTCCCGTCTAAATGAATAGGTTCATTATAGCGATTCGTGCGTATACGAAAAACCCCGAATGTGAACTGCCCCATAAAAGTTGGACATAAAAATCCAACTTTTATGGGGTGTTTTTATGGTCAAATTTACGAAGGCTTTCAAAATTCATGTGGCCGAACGCTACTTGACGGGCAAAGACGGATGCACAACGTTAGGAAAAGAGTTCGGGGTGGACCGTAAGAAAGTCAGTCAATGGGCACTCCTCTATGAGCGCTGGGGCGAGACGATCTTCAATCCGTCCTATACAGCCCACTCGCCGGCGTTTAAACTAAGGGTACTAAACGATATGGCGGACAACGGGCTGTCCTTGATCGACGCGGCCCTGAAGTACAGGCTGTCCTCTCCCGGGATGATCTCCAACTGGCGATCCACATACGAACGGGAGGGGCCCGAGGGCCTGGCCGCCAAGCCGAAAGGACGTGCCCCGATGCCGAGACGGAAGAAGCAGGAGCCCAAAGAGATGACGGAGGTCGAGAGGCTCAAGGAACGGGTCGAGTTCCTCGAGATGGAGAACGCAGCGTTAAAAAAATTGAAAGCCTTGGTTCAAGAAGAGGAAGCGCGACGAACGGGATCAAGGCCCAAGTGATCGACGAGCTACGGGCCACCTATCCTGTACCGGGGCTCCTTCAGGTGCTCGATATGGCTCGAAGCGTCTACTATTATTGGCGGACGCGCCTGACGGCCGATGACAAGTATGCGGACGTGAAGGAAGCGATCCGGACCCTCTTCCACGAACACGAAGGACGTTGTGGCTATCGGCGAATCCATGCGCTACTCGAGCGCCAAGGTTTCAGGCACGACCCGAAAACAGTGTTGCGTCTTATGGACGAGCTCGGTCTCAAGTGCCTCGTCCGCATGAAGAAATATCGTTCCTACAAGGGAGAGGTCGGAACGATCGCAGCGAACCTCCTCGAACGGGATTTCCAGGCCACAGGCCTAAACCAGAAGTGGGTGACCGATGTCACCGAGTTCCACCTTTTCGGGGAGAAACTCTATCTCTCACCGATGATGGACCTGGCAAACCGTGAAATCATCGCCTATACGATGTCAGATAAGCCTAAGTATCCATTCATCGGCGAGATGTTGGACCAAGCCATCGCGAGACTCGATAGCGATAGAAGGCCGATCCTCCATTCTGACCAAGGCTGGCAATACCAATTTCGAGCGTTCACGGCGAAGCTTCGCGAACACGGCATCACCCAAAGCATGTCCCGAAAGGGCAACTGTCTCGACAACGCGGCCATCGAGAGCTTCTTCGCCGTGCTCAAGTCCGAGCTACTCTATCTCAGGAAGTTCGAGGACATGGCTCATTTCAAACAGGAGCTCGAGCGCTACATCGAGTACTACAATCATCGTCGCATCAAGAAACGACTAAAAAACCTGAGCCCGGTGGAATACCGGACCCAGGTTCTCGAAGTCGCCTGACAAATTATTTAGTGTCTAA
>NZ_LYTG01000114.1:0-19366 GCF_001816105.1 Exiguobacterium sp. SH31 | reverse complement strand
GTTTTGTTATGAGATTGAAAAAAAGTAAGAGCTATATCAATTTTCATAATCTTAAGGGTGGATTACCTGGAAATGTAGGCTTTGATTTTGTGATTTCTAAAAATAATTTTAAAAAAGAAGAAAAATGGGTTCAATTATTTCATGAAATTTGCAGAGACTGGAGTCCTTACAGAGCCTTCATATCTAAAAGTTTCCCAGAAAGAGAAATATATATGTACGAGACTGGTTTTCTGCGACCAAAAGAAGTGGAGTGGATGAATTATTGGAGTAATGAGTTACTCTCAAAAGAGTTAAACGATAGCTTGATTTTTTTGAATTGGTACAAAATTACAAAGTTAGATAAAGGTTATTTATACCAATTAACAGCAGATGTTGATGATAATGATGTTTATCTCATGAGTGAGCATGCTCGGCAAAAGGTAGGGGAAGAGTTACTTTACAGACGTTCTGAAGATTTAGATGATTTAGAGGATTGGGAATAAATCACAGTTGAAAAATCTGGTTATTTACTAATACAAATGAACCGGAATGAATTTGAAAAATAAACTCATTAAAGTTTATTTCAGAGTGTAGACAAAGTCATGTTTCAGTTGAACTGAAACATGACTTTGTCGTTTTCGGGCCTTTAGGAGCTCTGCCCAAGCCCGCCATCTTCTTGTGATTGAGGGTAGCAAAAGTAAGCATTTTGACAACTCAATATTGTTGGAGTCTTACTTTAAATATATTAGCGCTTATAAAACGTACTCCGACTTCGAATCCTACATGAATTACCATGTTGAAAATCATTTTAAATTTCTACACAAACTAATGACAGCAAAGTGGGAAAAAGCTAGAGGAAATGAAGCAATAATAAGAAAACTGTATGGGTCTATATCAAATGCGATTGAGTATAAAGTCGTGAAGCCTATTTAGGAGAATAAAAGTCTAATATACAGCATGGGACTGACATAAGTCCCATACTGTATATTAAATTATTCGTTCAATATTTAGTATGATTTTTCTCGATAAAGATTCATTTTCATCATCAAGCAACACGTCATGCCAATGGTTTTCAAGCGATTTCAGAAGTGGTTTTTCAACCTTATTGTTCTTTTCTAAATCGTGTAATGGATGAACTGTTTTTTCGGGATCAAAGTGACCGCTGATCAATAGCTGATTGGGTAATGCAATCGTGTAAACGACAAGCGCGTCGTCATTGAAGTCATGATTGTTGGCGACACCGAATGATTGGAATCCGAATCCCTTACCATGGATATACATGAGCGGCTTTTCGACGTGATCCATCTTCAGGTTCGTCTCGAGTGTCGCTTTTGCGTTCAAATAGGGCTCCACCTCCTCGGGAGACACACTTTGTACGGCATGCACCCGCTCATAAAGACTGAGGTCAGCGTCTTTCCATCCCATACGCCGCTCCAGCTGTTCAAGGTAATCAAGAGGGCTCTGTTCTTTCGCCTGTTGCAAGGTGTTCACCTTCTCGAGATAGGACTCGATATGGTCGAGGAAAGCCGCGGATGTATGATGGACTTCCTGCAACAGTTGTTCCTTATCGAGGAGTTCCTTGTCTTTTGTCCAACCGGCCAGATAGGAGAGCGAGAAGTCGTCCGTCGGGAAACCGAGTTGATGTGAGACGACATAGGCGACCATCTCGGCCTGGAACTCCTTTTCGGGTGCCGTGAGTGGTTGGTCCCGCTCAAGATTCCGCTCTTGGTTGTGTAGCTCCGCGTGGGCGAGCTCGTGGATCATAACTGTGATGTCCTCGATCGATTTATTTCGTGGGTTCAAAGCGATTGCATGCAGCTCCGGATAGTAACACCCCTTCGCCGTCCCGATCTCGTCAAGTGGTTCATCCAATAGCGTCACATTTCGGGCATCCGCGAGCGTCGTCAAGGCGTCACGGATGTCTTGCTCGTTCTCGAGCCCGCCGTCCCGATGATATCGCTTGAAGATGTCCGAGACCTCGATCCCTTTCTCGCGCGCATCGGTCTGTGTGTACTCGAACACGTGACCGATCTTGAAGTATATCATCTTACGTGATGGGATTCGTCCTTGTTTCACGCCTTCCTTGATTGACTTCGGTGCCTTGCTGAGCGGTACCCATTCGTCTTTGTGCAGAGCGTACGTCACCGGGTTCGGGACGAATACCTTGATGCCACGCTCTCCTTTTTGGACCTGTGCGCCTTGCTTCTCCCAGAACGGATAAGAGCCGACCGCGACCGCGCCGGGAAACTGGGACTCGATTAAGACCGCGTTCCGCATCGAGTATTGATGGAACTTGCCGAGGAACTGCAGATGTTCACGGATCTTATCAGGACTCTCGAAGTAGTTGTCGATCTGTTTTCCCATCTGCTCGGTCAAGGCCTCGAGCTCGGCTTTCCGTTCTTCGTTCGTCTTCATCTTGGCCATCGTGTCAGACTCCTTCCTTCAACAAGTCGGTGACAGGTTCTGCAATATCCGTGAATTCGTTCAGTTCACGTTCGAGTTGTGGCGATGTGTCCGGGATGTCGAGTAACAGCCGTGTCCGCTCGAAATTGACTGGAAGCAAGACGATCTCGTCTTGCGCGATGGCGGTCAAAAGTTGGTGCTCGGAAACGGACACCGGAATGTCGTACCGTTTTCCATAGATGAGGACCGTGACGGTGTTCGGTTGAATTGTCAACAGTTGTCCCATCGTGAAGGGACGATCAAGTGGTCGCATAGGATTCATCCTCTCTCAAAAGTTAGTGTGTCCTTCTTCTGTTTTTGGTGTTCGATGCGTTCCTGGACGATACGTTCCGCCGTCTCGAGGAACGTCGGTTTGAACTGGTCCGTCGTCATGATGTCCTCGATGCCTTCGGTCTGCATGAGCGCCTGAAGGAGCTCTGTCAGGATCTGCCCGTGACGGTCGGA
The DNA here is from genome assembly GCF_001816105.1 of Exiguobacterium sp. SH31. Taxonomy (NCBI): domain Bacteria; kingdom Bacillati; phylum Bacillota; class Bacilli; order Caryophanales; genus Exiguobacterium; species Exiguobacterium sp. SH31. Next base: position 16,480 of record NZ_LYTG01000114.1, on the reverse strand, counting down.
GCGGTTCGCGGCGAGACGGATCCGCTCGAGTTCTATTAACACCTGCCCGTTGATCAACTCCTCGATATGATGTGAGACCTGCGTGCTGATCGAGCGGGTGAGGAACTGCATGTCCCACTTCTCGTCGGCCAATTGTCTATGCTCTTCTGCGATATGGTCGATGACCTGACCGAGGTGGCCGAAGCGTTTGTCGTCGGCGAACTCTTCTAAATACGCGACCGTCTCCGGCTTTAATCGAAGACGGATCTGTCTCAACTCTTCCATCGTCCTCCCTCACTTTCCATATTCGATATCCCGTTCCAGTTGTTCATATGCACGCTGATTTTTCAGGTGTTCGAACTCGTCGCTCATGTGCCGCTCGATCCGGTAGAGTGATTCGTTGAATATCTTTTGTTGGTTGAACGCGCGTCGGACCGGATGTTTGGGGGCTTCATTTTTCTCGAATGTCGTTTGTTCTTTTGACAAGTCTCGCATCTCTGAGAGGATGGCATTCCCCATCCGGGTGTAGAGGTCCTGTCGCTTCGTCGTCCGGTAGCGCTCGGCCTTCTCTGTATCGCCATAACTGCGACGGTGGAACGAGACCTCCTGTTCGAGCCGCTCGTTGAAGCCTTGAAACTCTGATTTGAAGTGAAGGTCGATATAGCAGTCGGTCAGACGGTCGAGTGATTCTCGGAGTGGTTGCATCCCGTTCATGTTGTAGCGCCATTGACGTTTGTCTTCCGGCAACCGTTCATAGATGTACTTGAACTGACGGACGAGGTCGGGATGCAGGACACGGTTCGGGAGCGTTTGGATCTTCCGGTTCCGTTTATGGGCGACCAACTCGTTTCTTATGAACGCGTTCAGTTTCTCCTGTTCTTTTGTCCGGTCGGCGAGCGAGTGGATGACCTTCGACTTCATCAGCTCGATCGATTTAGGTTTGCGCTTGCCGCGCTCGCGCATGTGACTCGTCTCGACGATGGCGACATGGACGTGGATGTTGTCGGTGTTATAATGCACGGCGCCGGTCCAGTAGGCGTGGACCATCTTTTCTTTTTGGAGCATCGCCTCGACCGCGTTCCGCGTCGCCTGGATCAAGCGTTTCTCGTCGATGAGGTTGTTGTGAAGCACACCGGTCTCGCGCAGCCAAGCGTTATCGAACGAGATAATGTCTTGCCAGAGGATACTTCTATTCGCTTGCGCATACTTGAAGATATCGCGGACGGCGCGACGCTTTTCGTCGTCCAATCGGTCGTCCTCGCGTGTGAACAGACCGCTCGACTTCGTCTCGTCTTCCATATATTCGTGATACGTCTCGAACTGTTCCCGGCTGTCTTTCGCGTCCAGACGGTTGATGTAGTCGAGGTACGTCGTGTAGCGACGCGACTTCTTTTTCGTGCCCGGCACCTTGAACTTCGACTTGATGACGACACCCGGGGTCTCACGCATCTTGCATCACCTCGTTCAACAACCGGGTCACTTCGGCGAGCTCGTCCGCGCTTCGTTTTAGGTGGAACGTGTTCGCCTCGAGCTGTCGTTCGAGCCGCTCGACCTGCGTCGATTGGATGCCGTTTGCGCACCAGGAGGCGAGCAGTTCTTTCAAATATTGTTGCCGGGAGCGGTTGTGTTCCTTCGCCCATTCATCAATCTGTTTCACGATGACGGGGTCGATGTCGCGGAGCAATAGATCCATCTGCCTGACCACCTTTCTAGAGACTACATATTGCCAATGTCCTAAAAAACCGTCCAAAGAGCATAAGGGGAAACTGCTATCACTTGTCGTGATAGCCCAGGCAGAGCCTGGGGTTTCCGTGATATCACCAAAAGTCCGAAAATGGCACGAAATGTGCCAGTAAAACCAGCGATTTGGCACGAAATGTGCCACTTAAATCGACAGTTCCCGGAGCCTGACGCGTAATTTGTCGTGCTTTTCTTCGAGTGCTTGGATCGACTTTTCGAGTTTCTCGAGTTCCAGGTTGAGCTCGTCACGCTTCCGGTCGAGGTCGAAGATTTCATTCTCCTGTTCGACCTGTTCGTCGAGCGAGAGGTAGGGAAGTTCGCCTTCGAGCTCCTCTTTGTCACGGTCGAGTCGCTTGATCTGTTGCTGTTGCACCTCGACCGATTGACGAGCATCCTCCAGTTGCTGCTCGGTCTTTGCGAGCTCATCTTCGACGAAAAATTTCGTGAAAGTTGTCTCTTCAGACGAAGCGTGACTCTCCGAGTCGATGGTCCGGCGGTCGGCATAGAGTGACGTCAGTAGAGCGTTATCTCGTTCTTCAGGCGTGAATTCATCAAGTGATTGCGGCTCCTCTAACGCATAAATCCGGACGGCAAGTTGGTCGAAATCGTTCGGCACGTCTTTCAATTCGAGCACGTATTGATCGTTCCGTTCGTACAGCAACACAACTTCCTTCTCAGAATCCGGACGTGCCTTATAGACATAGCGATAGAGATGATTGTTCGTGTTACCTGGTGTCTCATCGAGTGAGAGGCGGACACGCATCGTCCGTTTATCCATGTCATAACTCCAGGCATGGAGCGTCACGGACTCCCCGTTCGAGAGTCGGATCGCCTCGTTGATCGGCGTCTCATTGACTGGTGCCTCTTCAGCAAAGAATAACGACGAGGTACCGAAGAAGAGGAAGCCGATGACAAAGAACACGCCGAGTCCGAGGTAGATTCGTGAGACGTTTTGGGTGAGGCGTCGTCGCGATTGTCGTCGCATCTAAATCCCTCCTTCTGGTGTCAGGTCTTCCATCTCGGTGACGACTAAACGTCCGTCGATGGACTCGAACGCCAGAGCCAACAGTTCTTGCGTCGTCTCTTCATAACCCGTTTCGGTGATCAACAGGTCTTGTTCGAACCGCACGAGACAATCTTCTCCGGAGACAGAAGGGAACACCTCGATGTCGCGGACGGTCGTCTCGAACGTTCCGACGTCACTGCCGTCAGCGGTGAAGAGCGTGGCCGCGAGGTCCTCCGACATGACGTCTTTCGCCTGTCGTTTCTGGGCCGTGTAGCTGTCTTTCGTGACAGTGAAGGTGTATTCGACGAAGCGTGTCGCGTTTGTCGTCAGCTCTTTCATTCGTCCCGTCTCCGTCGAGGCGACGACTGGTTCGGTGTCCGCCGACGTAGCCTCGGAGGTTGCCGATTCAGAGGGAGCTACACTCTCATTCTCCGTTTCACTCGCGTTCGAATAGCTCGTTACAGCCGTCACTTGTTGATAGAAAAAGACGTTCGCCGCGAGCGAAATCAGGAGCAGTACCCCGAACAGATAGGCGAGGTGACGTGCGGTGAAGTTCATCCTTTCTCCTCCTTTCCATACATCCATGACTCAAAATCCGAAGACCGGGGCGGGGTCGATATGACCGGACCATTCGCTCGTCTTGATCTCGAAATGCAGATGGTTCCCGCTCGAGCGGCCGGTCGTGCCGCAGTACCCGAGCGCCTGCCCGGCGTCGATCTGTTGTCCGGTCTGGACGCCGAGACGACTCAGGTGCGCGTACGCCGTGATGTAATTGTCGTGCCGGACTTGGACGAGATTCCCGTACGGTCCGCGGTTCCCGCTATAGATGACGGTGCCGCTCTTGACCGCGTGGATCGTGTCGGACGGGGTGCAACTGAAGTCGATACCGGTGTGATTGTCCCGTTGTCCGAAGACGACGCGCCAGCCGAAACGCGATGTCACGTTGAGCGGAATGGCGAGCGGGGAACGTAACCCTGACAACAATTCTTTCGTGATGATTCCGTCGGCGGCGGCGACCGGCGCGAGATATTTCAACACCGCGTCGACATATTCGATGTCCCCGTAACAGGCACCGTGCTGGACCGCGCTCGGTCGATGACAGCGATAAATGCCGGTATGTTTCACACGCTGGTACATCATCTGGGAGAACGAGATGGCGAGCTCTTTCGAATAACTTCCGCCGTTCTTCTGGACGTAGTCGATGAAGCCGCCCCCGAAGTTGTAGCTCTGTAGCGTGAGCTGCACGTCACGGTTCGCCCGTTCGAAGACGGACGCGAAATGCTCGACGCCGTACACGATGCTCTCCTCGGGAGAGGTGATGCACCCGATCCGTCCACATTTTGATTCGCTCGCCTGCATCGGATCGTTCCCACGTCCGCCACTCTCCTGCATCATGAGCGCGAGCACGAGGTTCGTCTGTTCGGACAGCCCGTGCTTCGTCAGTTCTGATTCGACCAAGCCCCGATATTGGAGCACCTGGTCGCTCACCTGGAGACCGCCCACGGTGTCGAACGTGACGTCGGTCGGTTGCTCATTCTGTACACCCGTGAGCGTGTCGAGGATCCCGACGACGAGGATGACAAAGAACAACACGAGTACCGCGATGCCGATCAGGATGAGCCGCCACTTGAGCGTCGCGAGCTGCCATTTCGCCGTGACGGCGAAGCGGGCCGTCCGTTTCGCGGCCGCCCACATCAGGCACCTCCACCGAACAAAGCGAGTTCTTCGGGCGCGACATCGACGTCAAAGATGAGGTTCTGCACGCCCGAGATACTGAGGACGACGCGTCCCGTCTCGAGCGAGGGGATGAGACGCATCTCGGAGTTCGAGAGTTGTCCGTCGAACACCGTTTGGATAATCGGGATGCTCTCCGCGTCCTGTTCACCGATGATCTTGTATTGCGTGAGCTGGAAGAGTGACTTGACGTTCTCCGCGTTCTCGGACTTCGACCCGGCCGGCACGAAGTCGGTGATCAGATGCGAAACGAAGAAGATGCCGCCGAAATACTTGCGCGCCTCGCGCATGCAGCGTTGCAGATACAGGATAGCCGGTTGAGCGATGTCGCGCGTGTTGATCAGATGGTGCGCCTCGTCGATGACGATGAGATACTTGCACGCCTCCTCGGTCCGGAGCACGCCCTGGTTATATGCTTTCAGTTGACTCGAACCGTTGGCAATCATCCCGTCCCACAGCATGTTCATCAGCGAGAACACCTGCGCCTGGAACACCTCGTCACGCAGGCTCGTAAGGTTCCGGAGCGGGAACGACACGATGAGCTCCTCGTCGAACCGGTCGATCGAGGAGTGGCCGTCGAAGATGTTACCGTAGTTATGGACGAGGTTCGTGACGGCGAGTTCGATGTTCTCGAGGCGCCGGACCCGGTTCGGACTGATGGCGTCCTTGATCGAGGTGCGCGTGTCGTCCGTGTAGAGCTCACGCCGCACGAGCGTCAAAAAGTCGGAGAACGTCGGGTACCGGTTCGCCGGATGCGTCGTGATCGGCAGTTCGCCTTGTTCGTCCCAGAGCCCGTGCCGTACATATAAATCACGAAGTAAAATCTCGAACTCGTTCGTCTCTTCCTGCGTCGCCGCCGGGTTGATGTAGTGATAGAACACGGCCATCTTCGACAGGTGTTGCATGAACGAGAGTGCCTCGTTGGCGCTCCCGTCATTGTTCGTCACCGTCTTATAGACATGGAGCGGGTTGATGAGACCGGCCGACCCGTCGAGCGCAATCTCTTTTCCGCCGAGCTGACGCACGAGGTCCGAGAACTCGCCCGTGACGTCGAGAATCCGGATCTTGTTGCCCTTGATCGCCTGGTCGAGCACCGTCTTCTTGAGGAGTGTCGACTTGCCGGACCCCATCTTGCCGATCATGAGCGCGTTATAGAACTTGCGCTGTTTGTCCTTGTGGAACAGGTCGAAGATGACGCTGCCGTTCGTGTCGGTCGTCCCGTAATACGTGCCGGTCGCGTCCTGGAGCGACGTGAAGTGGAACGGATAGCCGCCGGCGATGGAGAGAGACGGGATCTCTTTCCCACGGCGCCGGTTCGGGAGTTTTTGTTGTTGGTCATAGCTCGTGAACAGGCTCTGCCACTCCCATTCCTGTTCGTTCAGGAAAATCGTCGAGCGGAAGTTCCGGGCCTCGAGTTCTTCCATCACCTCCTGCACCTTCACCTCGAGCGCGTCGAGTGTCTTCGCCTTCACATAGAGGCGTAGATGCAGATATTTCATCGTCTCGCCCTGGGTGATCTGTTCGTAGAGCTCGTTCAGCTCCTTATACGTCTCCCGGGCGTCGATGCGGTCGATGTTGTCCTTCGCGTTCTCGAAGCGCGTGTTCTGTTCGGCCATCGACTTGTTGATGGTCTGGATGATCTCACGCTTGTCTGCAGTCCCGATGTCGAGCGTCGTCAAAACGCCCGGCATGTTCAGGATCGGCTCGAGCCAGTAATCGTAGACGAGTGACTGATATTTATAGACGTGGAGACAAGACAGGTAGCCGTCCCCGAGTCGGACGAAGTTGGCGTCGAACTTAATGCCACCCTGCGGCTGGATCTTGGCGATGACGTCGGGGTTGTAGCCTTTCTCGATCTTGACGGTCTCCGGGTCCTGTTGTTTGGATAACTTGTCACGCAGACGCTGCCACATATGCGTCACTCCTTTCTTCAGGCGTCGAGTTGCGGTTTCGTGTTCGGGTTGTTCAGTTGGTAGAGTACATGGATTTTCTGGTCGAGCGTCAGCTCGCGCATCGGGTTCGAGCGGCGGAGCAGTTTAGAGAGATGCGTCTTCCGCTCGCGTAGCGTCCGCTCGTCGTCGGCATAAAAAAAGAGGAGATAATCGCGATTGGTGCGATGCTCCTCGAGGTATTCGAGCTCCTGCTTCTTCTTCAATAAGAAAGGCAGGTAGGCCGGTGTCTGATTTTGTCGAATCTGTCGTTCGATGCTGATCTTCTGTCGCTCGAGACTGAGCGGTGTGTTCAGCGGAACGACCTTGAGTGGGTGCGTGTACGCCTGTAAAAGATAAGCGAGCGAGAACACGTCATGGTCTTTTTCCTCCTCGTTCAAGGAGTAGATGTCCTTCGAGGTGAACTGGACCATGTCGAGATAGGTCCCGTCCCACATCTCGAACGCCTCGGTCCCGGTGATGTCGACGACCGGCATCAGTTCGGCGACCGTCGGTTTGACGACGACCTTGTTTTTGACCTTCCGTTTTTCGGCAACGTCCTGTTCGTCGAGCCAAGTGCCCGTGCGTCTCGGTTCTTGTAGCGACTCCTCGATAAAAGCCATCTCAATCACGTCCTTTCGTGTGCGCGTCGAGCGCGAGATAGGTGTCTTTCCGTTTGATGAGCGCGTAATAGAGCGCGTGGACCATCCGCTTCTGCGGGTTCGTCGCCGGTCTGAGCACCATGAACAGGCCGAAGACGACGAGGAAGACCGTGAACGGGATGTGTAGCACCGACGGGATGAATGGGAGCGTCACGAGCCGGAGCACGATGAGCCCGACGAGAAACAGGAAGTCATGCAGATAGAGCATCTTATTGATCTTCAGTTCGGTCGTGACTTCGTTCGGGATCCGGTATTTGCGCATAGGTCATCACTCCTTTTTCTTCATGTTGTCAGGTCGCGGTGGCGAGGTCGGATAGATCCGTCGCGACTCATCATGGTGCTGGCTATGACGGTGCGTCTGATTCTCACGCACCTGTTCGATGACCTCGGTCTCGATGTCGAGCACGGTGTCCTGATGAATGGTCGGGCGGGCGCGTCCTTGGCGTTTCTCTGTTGCCGTATCACTCGAATCCGTCGCAGATGACGAAGACGAGGATGAATCGTTTGAATGTGGTGCCTCATGAGGTGTCGCTGACGTCGCGTCGTTTCTCGCTATCGATTCACTGTGACGATGGTCTGGTCCGGATGCGGCATCGATGGACCCGGTTACCGGTTCGAGAGTCGACGAAGCCGGGATTGGAGAATGACCAGAGCTTGAATGATCGTGGATCGATTCCGGTCTTTGTGTCTCCGGTGACGTTGTTTGATGATCGGGTCTACTTTCTGTATTCGATTCAAGATTCGTCGCATGAATCGATTCGGGAGATGTGCGGCCTGATGCTTCGTTCACGTGTGGAGAACCTTGCGCCTCCAACTCGAATTCTTGACCGTTGTTTGGTTGCGCAACGTCCTTTGGATTTGTCGATTTTTCTTGGTCAGGTTGAGTGTGACTTGCGGTTTGATTCGTCTGAGCAACACCATCTGGATCGGTTTGTCTCTCGGCATCCATCCGTTTTGAAGCTTGGCCCGCTGCACTAAGCGGTGAATCACTTTGCGGCATGGCATTCGAATCCATCCGAGCCGTCGCAGCCTCATGGAGCGATGGCATCTTCTGTGCGCCTTGTGTGGCACGCGCGACCTTCGAGACCGCATTGGCACCGGCCGAGGTCACGCCTTTCCCGGCAGCATAGGCGCCGAGCGCGACACCCCAGCCCCGTTTGAGCCCCGCATCGATCCCGAACAGCCGCTCGACCATGTTCGGCCCGTCAATCAATGCGACCGAGAAGGCGATGAGGGCGATCAGATAGGCGAAACCGTCCAACGTCTCCGCCAGATAGGCGGTCCCGATCGTGTACAGCTTGATGGAGACGAAGATCAGGATGATCACGAGGAACGTGTTCAATATGCTCTGGATGACCTTCTTTGTCTTTTGACCACTGTGCAGGTCGGCTGGTGCGACGAGAATTGCCAAGACATAGTTGAAGGCGAGCTCGAACGAGAGACGCGCCAGTTTGTAGGCGATCGAGAACAGCGTGAAGCCCATGATCCCGAGCGTGACGAAGATGGTCAACCAGTTCGGCTGATATCGATAGTAGTATTGATTGTTCCACTCGACGCCACTTTGATCGAGTTTACCGAGACTTGTCTCTTTTCCGTTCCATAGAATATAGGACTCGGCCAATTTGTTTCCGGTTGCCGATAAGTCATAGTTGTTCTTGTCGAAAATCTCATTGATTCGGATATTATCAATCAACTCAGTCGGAATGGCATTTAATGATTCGCCTGTAGCAGCATCAAAATTCTTCGAATCGTGCTCAATCAAATCATGTACATTCCGTTTTAAGATATTCTCAGATAATGAGGATTCTCCGTCGTAAAGCGAATCTGTTCCGATTTCTGCGATTGCTTCATCAGAGAACTCCTGAATTCGACTCATGGTTGGTGAAAGTAAACCTAAGATCAATAGTGTGATGAACAGGTTGATCAAAAAACTCTCACGTTCAAATTTCTTTTGGAAAATCAACAAGTACCCAGTAAACAAGAAGCTTCCTGCTAAAAGAACATACAAAAAAGGTTGAATCGTAAGAACGAATTCAACCACTTGTTCATTATTGAAGAATGTATTGGTTAATAGGATTTGATTCGTGATTGATTCAAGACCGTCAATCAAGACTGATAGTCCTCTGACAAGAATCCATCCCATTGAGCGCAGTGCGTCATTGACCATACTACTTATTTGGAGTACATCTTCGTATTCCTGTAATTTGGTGATTAAATCGGAATCAGCCATTGAAAGACCCCCAATCTACTGAGTCCTAGTAAAGAAGTCCGCTAACTGTTGTTCGTAATTGTCCGCCGTCAACATTCCAACGTTGATTTCATCTGTGACGTTTCCATTTTGAATAGAGTATAGAACGGCACCTTTTAGTTCGTCAGTGTATTCAAAGTTACCCCGATCGACAAGTGTCTCGCCATCTGGCTGAAACGTATTATAGAGCGTGACTTGTTGGCTCTCTTCGTTCGCTACCTCTTTTACGAATTCAACGAACTCTTCGAATTCACCATCTTCTTCTTTTACAATCAGCAAATAATCATCCTCTTCGGCTGTCATGACCTTCTCAACGTGTTCAATATCACGTTGAACCAAAGACTCATCGGAATTTGAGCAAGCTCCAAGTAAAAATAAGCTGATTCCTAAAGTACCCGCAAGTAGTTTCCTCATAACGATTACCCCTCCGTCAGACGATTTTCCCCTTCAATAGATCCGCGACTTTTAAATTGACGCGGAAGTCGAACTTATCTATTAGTGTAACAGTTTTCGGGGTATCTGAGGTGTCATCCTGATAGACGGTCAGAAAGCCGTCGGTCGTCTGAATATTGAGCACGTCGCCCCGCTCGAGGCGGACGCGCTGCGTCTCGATGATCCTCGCGACGACACGCAGTTCGTTCTGGATTCGCTTCTCTCTCGCACTCTCGGTCATGGGTTCGGCCTCCTCTCCCCTGTGTGCCTTGCTTCAGTTTCTCGAGTCGTTTTACAATCATCGTGCTTAAAAAGCTCTTCTGACTGTCGGTGACGTCATACACTCCTAAGTTCAGATTCGTCTCGAACTCGGGTAGGGCAAGTCCGCCGATGTCATGACCTTCGAACATCGAGCGCAGGATGCTGTCCTGCAGCACGTCACGTACCGTCAACGGTTTTTCTTCCTGATTCGATTGCTCACTCGTATCCGTCTCGTCTTCTGCCCTGGCGAAACGGACACGAATTTGCTCGAAGTCGAGACCGGCGTGACGACAGGGGATGTCGATGTCATGCAGGGAGCGGTCCGTGTCGAAGTCGTCGGCCAGGTATTCGTAGCGGTATTTCATCGCCGTTTTGCCGCTCAGGAAGATCGGATACGACTGAATGCGCCGCTTCTTCGTGTCCTGACGCTTGATGACACGGATGATGAGCATCTCGCCTTCCTTTAGCCCCATGACCTCGGTCGCCGTCATGAGCCGGCGACCGTCCACGTTCTCCGTCTTCGATTTCTTGAGCGAGAACGTCTGCCCGGACCGTGATTTCGTGACGATAGTCGCCTCACCGAGCTTCTTCGAGATCAGTTCGGCGGTCGATTCGTCCGCGGTCAACAGATAGTGCGTGTTCCCACAGTTGCCGTCGATCGTCTTCCAATCCTCCCCGTACAGGTTCTCGAGTTGAGAATAGGCCTGGATCACGAGGTTGAAGCGCATGTTCCGGCCGAGACAGACGGTGATGATGTTGGCCATGCCCTCGATCGGCGGCATGTTCCCGAACTCATCGAGTAGGAAGACGACCTGACGTTCACATTTTCCTTGTTTCGTCTGCGAGGCGACCCGGGCGAGCGCAGTGTACACCTGTTTGATATAGAGCGACGCGATGACATTGAACGTCGGGTCATAGTCCGGGACGATCAGGAAGACCGCCACGGGACGTAGCTGATGCATCACTTCCCGGATTTGGATCGTACCATCAATAAAGTAGTGGAAGCGTCCGTTCTCCTCATCCTGTGCGTCTAACTTTATCATTGAAGTGTCTAAGTCCGTCGAGACCTGGATGACGCTTCCGGATTGGAGCGACGACGTGTGATACACGATGAAGCTACCATCGTCGTCCGTCGTGAGCGCATGGGTCGTCCCATCTGGGAACGTGAACGTGAGCCGTTTCAGCGGTTCGGTCCGTCCACTGATCCAACGGTTGAATCCGATGCGCCGCATGTCGAGCGAGTTCATCGACGTCAGCTTCCCGGTCCCGTTCAATGTGAAGATTCCTAGCTTCGCATTCGTATTGGCCAGGATGCTCGCCCGTGTCTGACCACCGGAGAAGTGGAGCGTCGCGAACTGGAGCCGGGCCGGGTGGTTCTCCGGGAACCGCTGAAAGAACTCGTCGAGCGCGGAGATTTCCTGACCTTGCCGCGTCACCACCGTCCGTGACCCGAGGTCCGAGAGCATGAGGGCGACGTTGTACATGTTGATCTTCTCCGGCGTGTCCTTCGCCTCCTCACAGAGCCCGAGGATGAGCGCCGTACACAGGTCGATCGACGAGTTGGCCCAGAACGGGTCCCGCGCCTTCGGGTCATGGTACAACATGAACGCGACCGAGCGTGCATACTGTTGGGCGAGCGAGTAGTTCTCCTCGAGGAACGCGTCAATTGTCAGCTGCAACAGATTGTACGACATCGATTGGAGCGGGTTCATCAGGTTCAACACCTCGACCTGATAGCCGCGTTGCTCGAGCGTCTCCTTCGAGGCGGCGAAGAGCTCACCTTTCGGGTCGTTGATGATCAGACTCGCCTGGTCACTCGCCCGGCTGTACAGGTCAATCGTCGAGAAGACGAACGTCTCTCCCTTCCCGGATCGGGTCGTCCCGATGACCAAGTTGTTGACGGGCGAATCATCGATGAACAACTTGTTCTTGACCCGCCCGACGGGGACACCGCCCAATCCGTCATACCGCTTCTTCCGGTCCGGGACGCGGCGGTACTGTCGCTTCAGTTCGTCAAATGAGGTGAAGCGGGCGCTACCTTTCTGATTTTTTCGCAGATCCCGGAAATTCAGCCATACCTTGCCGAACACGACCAGCCCGATCAGTATGCTGAACACCATCAGCCCGAGCAAGACGGTCGAAGAGGGAAGACTCACCTCCAAAAACAATGAGGGTGAGAGCGCCGGGGTCGTCGCCCCGGCCAACAACCCGTCTTTTAATATCGGGGTCATGATTTGTCGAATGATGTTGTAGACCCCGTTCAGCAGATAAAAAATCCCGACCGGCAACACCAACAGGCAGAACAGGGCGGGGAAGATCAGACGTATCGGGAATCGTGGTGACAGAGATCGAGTTCTCAATTATTTCACCTACCTTAATCTGAATAAAGAATTGTTTCTAGGTCAACTTCTTCAGCAGTGATAGCGGCTTGAATCTTCTCACGGGCCGAGGTGTCCTTGCTAGAGGTTTTCTTCAGTTTCTCGTTCAGTCCGTCGATGGTGGCCGTGCTGTCTTGATAGTTGTCGACTTTTTCTTGTGCGGCAGGGTCGTTCGTTTTGGACGCCCACTCATTTGCGGACTCGATGTCCCCGAGAAAGAGATAGGCGGTCACCTTCGCGGAGACGCGGGGCGCGGTCCATTCCACATTTTCCGTCTTGGCCACGGTCTCATGGTCCCGTTCCAGTGCGGCGATATCGAACACTCCCTCATCGGTCGGATGTGACGCTTGGAAGTCCTGGAGCCGTTCCAATTTTTCCTTATCGGATAGGTCAAGCCCAGTCAGTTTCGTCTCGATCAGGATCGGGTCACCCGTGAGCTCGAGCGCTTTCTGGTCTGCGCCTTCCGCCAAATAGAGGTCGACCAGTAGGGAATCCTCTTCCTCGGACCGGTCTTTCCGTTCCAGTAAATCGATGAGTGAGGATTCCTCACCTTGGAGCGCCTGTTCGTAAGCATCCAACCATGCCTGTTCGACACCGGTCACCTGTTCGGCGTGCGCCTCCTTGTCGATGAACCATTGCGCGGCAGTGAAGAGTGAGGTGAAGAGAATCCCGGCCGTGGCCGCCCCGTAGATGAGGCGGCGCTGTAAGCGGGTCAGACGTGACTGATAGGTCGACGAGACGGTTGTGATTGGTTTAACGGATTGGCGCTTATAGTCGTCCGGTGTCTCGGCCTCGATCTCGTCGAGGAGCCACATCTTCTTCGCGTTATCCTCTTTCTTCGTCCGGATCCGTTGTACCCGGTCCTTGACCTGATGATACAGGTTCGGATAGGTCCCTCCGGTCCCGAACGTGAACGTCCCTCGATACAGCAGTTCGTCTTTCTGGTCGAAGAGCCGGAAGTCACCGGAACAGCTCGTCCCTTCCTCGCTACGCGCCTGGTGCAGGTCATGGGTCGCGATGACCGCCTCGGCGAAGGGGAGCCGCTCATAGTTCTGGATCCGTGTGTCCGGCACGTCGGTGAATCGTACAAACAGCATCTCGTTCCTCCTCTCGTTTCAAGCAACAAAAAAAGCCTTCCGATTGGAACGCTGTGGGCGTCTGCATTAGAATTTGATGTTCTGGTCGACCATCTCGGCGAGCGTGAACGCGCCCATGACGATGATCAGGCCGACGGCGCCCCCGACGAGCCAGCCGACCGCCTTCGAGCGGCCACGATCCCCGCCGAAGATGAAGTAGAAGCCCCCGATCGCGAAGGCGATGGCCGCGGCGATGACGGCGAGCCCCTGGAAGAACTGAAGCAAGCTGAGCCCTGTCTCATTGAGTCCCATGTCGTTCCCTCCTTAGTCCTGGTGCGCCGGCGACTTGAAGCTGAGCTTCGCCTCGAGCGCCTCCATGATGAGCTCCTGGTTGTCCTGGATGACCTGTTGATGCTGCTCGTCGAGCCATTCCTCGTAATCCTTCCCACGGATGCGTAAGAGTTTCTCGGCGAAGCTACGGTTCTGTTTCTGCTCTTTTGATGCCACACTACACACTTCCTTCCCTTGATTCTTGATGTGCAGCAGCACATCATTAAGGACAGTCGGATTCGGTGCGGTGGGTTTCTAGCCGTTCCCCCACGAACTCTGTTCCTCGTTGTGATGAGGAACTGTACAGGGTTTTTCGATGACCCGGAACGATGCTGTGACCTTGTGGCGAGTTTTAGGCGACTCTCGCCGAACCATCTGTGCGTAGATCACGCCCACCCGGTCACTGGTGAGGGACACGCCGGTATATGATTGGAGGAGACCATCCTTAAGGATGTGTTGTTGCGTCGATGTCGGTTACTGTCGAACGTTTTTTCGCTTCTTGACGTGGACGAGCTCGTCATCCGGGTTCTTTCGCTTGGCCAACACATGGGAATCACTGACGACGGTGCGGATCCGGTAATAGAGTTGCGTCAATTGGACCGCCTCGCCGCTCTCTCTCTCGATACCGAGGAATCCGTGCAGTTCATACGTCTTCCCGTCGAACGTCCGGACCGAGTCGGCCTGTGGCAGCTCTTTCAAATCGAAACGACGTCGCTCGAGCTTGGTGACGGACCGTTTCGCGCCATATCCGAAATCAATGGCGTCCCACGGGACCGTCGCGAGCGTGTGCCCGAGCGCACGTGCCAGATGATCGATGTCCGCGATCGACGGCACCGAGCGGTTCTGTTCATACTGGCTGATGGCGGGCTGTGAAATCTCCCCGAGCGTCTTCTCCGATAGTTCGACCTGTGACCAGCCCGAGAGCCGGCGGTTCTCCTTCAACCACTCCCCGAATCGATACATAAGCCTTCCCCTTTCTGATGAACCAGAGCGGCGACCAAACAGATGTTTCCTTTTGTTGGTTCCAATATAACAGGGATAGGAATAAAAATCATCAGTTTTCTGATATGTCAGAAATTTTACAATTGACGATTCTTGTCGAATCTGCTCTATACAAGGGATGGAGAGCAACAGTAACTCAATATTTTTGGTTTTGTAGCACAACTGTAAAAAAACAGCGCTTTGAGTATAGAAAATAATGACAAATATTTTGATTTCAAGAGATTGTGGTAGGGTAGAGGAATAGAAGGTTTGGTAAAGAATAAGGAGATAAGAGAGTACTTAGATCGTGGGGTGAGCAAGTGGAATTGAACGAGGCAATCATCGAGCGGATGAAGGAGCTCGCAGCGGAACGGAATATGACCATCCATCAAGTGATCCAAAAGGGTGGATTGAATCAGGCGACCATTTCGGAACTAATGACCGGACGTACAAAGCATCCTAAAGTTAGTACTGTTCAAAAATTTTGCGGAGGCTTAGGTATCACACTCAATGATTTTTTTAATGATAAAAAATTTAGTTAAATCAATCGAGATAAAAAACTAAGTACAAGTTTAACTCTAATCTTAATTAAGACCGTTATTTTCTTAATAAAGGAAATAACGGTCTTTTGAATTAAAATATATATAAATAATGTATGGAGGTGGATTTTTATGACTGACAATGAGTTGTTAGATTTTAAGAAAAACTTTGAAGGAATATTCTCATATGAAAAGGTTGAATACCTTACAGAGAAAAAAGATTATTCTTATTCGAATGACCCAAATGACAGATTTAGAAGTGACTCATTTGAATATGTTGTGGAGTTTCAAACTTATTTAGATGTTTTTGAACGTCGAATTATTACTGAAGCTACAAGGGTCACAGGAGAATTAGTAAATAAATTGGAATTTAGTAAGTGGTTTGACTTGGGAAGTAAATTTGTGCCTCAGATTGTTGAATATGATCCCGAAACTGTAGTCATTGATATTGGTTTAGAAGAGTTAGATACAGATAGATGGATTGAACAATACCGACAATTGATGAATGATGTTTTGTACTCATTCTCGTTACCGCTATCACTTGAGAATAAAAATGGTAAATTTGAAGAAGTAACATTTAAAATTGCCGAGGCAAGTAAAATCAGATAATTTTTTTCTGATTTGACGTATTTTGAGTATTAGATGTTATTATGCTCAATGAGCACGAAAAATTGATGGTAAAAAAGAAGTGAAGAGAATCGAAATTCTCTTCACTTCTTTTTTTAAAAATTAATGATATCAAGGGTTACTTAACTCCCAAGTCCATCCGTTACCGACTTCATAGAGAATTAACTCTTCTCCCTCAACTTTTTGTTTTTCCCCCTGAATAATTGTCTTGTCAGAGATATCATGCTCGTCTTCAACAATAAATGCATCAGAAGCCTCATCATAGTAAGCATCAGTTCCTGAAAGCCTTAGTGCATTCATGATTTTTTTTACTTCATCAATCTCGAATAGAGGAATTTCCCATCCATTCCACCGTCTCTTAGTCCAATAACCTTCAAACTCTTGATTCAATGAATCGATGTAAAACAGTCGTTTCTCCATGTTGCGCCTCCTCAAATGTTTATATGATTTTCTATCTAACTCAAAGTATACCAAATCAAACTTTTTAATATTTGTATACATGTATACAAATATTAAAAAGTTTGATACGTTGAAGTTACAAATAAAAAAAGGAAGGCAC
>NZ_LYTG01000113.1:0-6110 GCF_001816105.1 Exiguobacterium sp. SH31 | reverse complement strand
ATCTCTCGCAGCAAGAAGCGATTGTTGTGACGTTCGGAAACTTCAAAGGCGGTACGGGAAAGACAACGAATAGTACGATGCTCGCTTACGCGTTGGCCAAAAAAGGTTATCGTGTATTGCTATGTGACCAAGATCCACAGGCGAACGCGACTACGTTGTTCTTGAAGACGAAGGCTGCACGAGAAGATGATTACATAACCTTCGAAAAGACGTTGATGGCCGCAATGCAAGAAGGCGATTTGAGTAGCATCGTCACAGAAGTTACGGACAATCTGTTCCTACTACCTTCATTCAGTGATTTCGCGCAGTACCCGAAGTTTCTTGAAAAGAAGTTTGAGAAAGAAGTGGACCGTGTGACGTATCTGTCTACTCTGCTCGAACCCCTGAAGAGAGAGTTTGATTTCATTTTTGTGGACGTCCCTCCCACTATCTCCATCTATACAGACTCCGCTCTCTATGCCTCTGACTTCGTTGTCGTCGTACTTCAGACACAGGAACGAAGCTTGCAGGGCGCTGAGGTATTCACACAGTACCTCCAGACGTTGCTGGATGACTATCATGCTGATTTTGATATTCTTGGAATCCTACCGGTTCTTCTTAAAAATGGTGCGGCCGTAGATATGGCAACGCTTGAAAATGCCAAGAATGTGTTCGGGTCACATAACCTTTTCGAAGGTGTGATCAAGAACATGGAACGTTTGAAGCGCTATGACATCACTGGGATCGTCGAGGAAGATATGCACGACAAACGTGTCATGGAGACATATGCAAAAGTCGCAGAGGAATTCTTACAGCGTCTCGAAGCAGAAATGAATTACGTGGAACAGGGGTGAACAACATGTCAGATTTGATTCAAAAACCAGCAAAAAAGCGCTTGCTAGACCGTAAAGGTGCAGCAGCGCCTCAACAAACATATAAAGCTGAAGTGCCTGAAGACAAAACAGTGGAGTCGAAAACTACTTCTCAGAAAGAAACTTCAAATAAACGAGTAGCTAAGAACTCGGTCAATATGGGGTCAAGCACTGTTCGTGTATCAAACCTCACAAAAAATAAATTGTCAGCGTTAGTGACAATGGGCAAAGCTGATTCAGCAGATGCTATAATTTCAACGATGATTGACGAGTATCTTGAGCTATTCTCTTCCAATGAAAGAAAAGAATATGAGCTGATTCGAGATGTTTTGATGATGAAGCATAATAAATAAGGCAGTCCATAATGAACTGAACCTTAGATATTAATGAACGAGCGTTCTCTACTAGAGCCCGCTCGTTTTTTATGTGATTACAATTCGCCTAGATGTCTTTAAAGTACATTATTTTGCTGGATGTTCAGCCACATTGATCTAACATAGATATCAAAAAAACGGTATACATGTATACGTGTATACAAATCTACATGTATACAAATCTACATGTATACAAATCTACATGTATACAAATATACGTGTATACAAATCTACATGTATACATGTATACATTGAAAATGAAAGGGTCTGAATTATGGCTTTAAACCAACGTTTTCAGCGAATCATTAAGTGCTTTTTTTGTATACATGTATACAAATCTACATGTTTACAAATCTACATGTATACAAATATACATGTATACAAATCTACATGTATACGCGTATACAAATCTACATGTATACATTGATTTTTTTGAGCGTGAACTCGAAAAAAAGCTGTTGTTAAGCGGTTTCTTTTATGAAAACATAGGATTATGAAGTTCTTTCCAGTAGGGGAAAACGGCATGAAAAAATCTGATAACCTGGCCGTTATCAGATCCAAATCATCTGACTTAGTAGTCAGACTGTGTATTTAACAACGCTTCACCCTAAACCAGCCATCATGAATATATTTGTAGAAACCAAGATTTCTAAAAACATAATACGATGAACTGATCCTTTTTCATGCGTTGTTCAAAAGAAAAACGTGACGAACAAAGGCGTCTTTCTTATGCAATCATTTTAGCATTGTTCTTTCTTCTCGACAATGTTCATCGTATTTCAGAGTATTTCAGAGAAATGGATACGCAGCAATCTACGATGAACCATGGAACAGAAGAGAGGAGGATGTAGCATGGAAATATTGAGAAATCTTTATCGAAATCAATTAACGGAAACCCCGAAACGGGCATCTCAGATTGAGAGAACCGGATACAGCAAAGAGCTAGGATGGATTTTTGTCTGTCAGGAGTTCACACAACCATGCGCCATCCGTACATACCGCTCACTCTTTGGGGCAAAAGAAAAGTATACATATTTCACGCCGAACACTTTTTACCGCAATGATCAACGTCATGCGGGCTCTTTGCGTTGGTTAAACGCTATGGTGATCGATATCGATGTTAAGGCGACGCAGAATACAGGGATGATTTTCCCGGACGTTATGGACCGGGTGACGAGTGCGGGCCTGCCGACACCATCACTCGTCGTCAAGACGCCATCAGGCGGGTTTCATGTGTATTGGTACTTGAAAGAACCAAGACGTGCGTTCCCAAAAGTGGTGGATCATTATAAACGTGTCCAACGAATGATTGCTGAGGAGATGAACGCTGACGCTCAAGCGATAGGCGCTGAACGTTGGTTTCGACTTCCGACAGAAGAGAACACTATCTTTCGCTCGGGAGAACGCGTCTCTTTTGACGACCTTTGTGACTGGTTGACCGAGCAAAAAGAGAATCAGTCAATGAAAGGGAATGTGGCGTTAGGATCTACCGACCTATTGTCTCACCCAGCGATACTCAAGCTATTAGAGGGCGTGGAAGAAGGACAACGTGACAACACATGCTACACGCTTGCTCTCGCATACAAGGCTGCAGGATATGAAGAAAATCAAGCATTGTCGTCACTTTATAGCTGGAATGACAAGAACATTCCTTCACTTCGCCAAATCGAAGTCAAACGTAAAGTGAAGAGCGCCTTCAAACCTGGTTCTCCGCTCGGCCCTTCATCGTATTGGATTGAGACGTTGTCTGGGATCGAGTTCAAGTATCAAGTCTGGGAAGGTGCAAAACCGCGTGAAGAACGTACATATAGTCATCTAGATGAATGGAAAGAAGACATCCTTGCAGTTTTACGCAAAAACGGAGGGTGTATTTGTGGTGCGCAAAGAGAGATAGTTAAATTAGTACAATCATCAGTAAATTCAAGTATTACTTTGTCTTACACCACGTTTAAGCGCGCTATTGAAGAGTTAGTAAAAGAAGAGCGTATTACAAAAGTGGTCGAAGGGCGAGGTAAAGGTGCGAAAACCACAATCAGGATAAAAAAAGGAAAGATTTTACCTTTAATCCACAAAAAAGCATTTTTTAATGGGTCCAATTCGTATACATTTATAGTTAGGGTGGTTGGCTGGTCTCTTGTTTTTTTGCAGTATGTGAAATATGTTCTGCCTGCTACTTCTGTTTTCTTTGGTTTTTTTCTGGGTTTAGCGTGTACAGATCTTCTTAGCTTATTTCTACGTACAGAAACAAGGCGTGTTTTTTGATGAGGGATGTATATGTGGTGTTTATGATTATTAGTAATTATCAGAAGATCTGTCGTATTTTATAATGTGCCTTGATCTTATTGAGGACAAAGGAGACTATTGTTTTGAATACAACTGATGAAGAAAAAATAGTTCCACGAAAGCGGCGTGCACCATTGTGGTTCGTCATCCCTGTGACGGTGTCTATTACTCTTTTAGGAATTTATACATTGAGAAATTTGAACGAGACCGACAATCCTGTAGAGGATATTGTGTCGGAGACAGAGATTGCTACTGAGGAAAGTACAGATGTTGAGGACGTTGACAACGAATCAATCTACTCAGAGACAGATTCTTCTATTGTAGATGTTCCGTTCGACCCGCACATCTTGGATGATATTATTGAGCGCGAACAAAATTTCCGAGAACTCTATGATCCTAACGTCATTTATGCGCCCGATGATTTGCTCATGCTTGAGGCGCGATGGATTGCTGATGACTTGGAAGTACACTATGTTTCTGCAAATGAATACTACTCTGAGAAGCCAACGGTTGAAGAGTACCGTCTCAAATTTGTAGATGTCACATGGGAATTGGTGAACTATTATGATGACATCTACAGCACCTCAACTTCGTCGACTAATGAGAGTGTAGAAGTGCTAACATACGATCATCTCGACAAACGTTTGTGGCTTTCCGAACGTGCTGATTTTTATCAGTATGCACCCAACGATTGAGTAGAACATACTCAATCTTACTACCTGCTCTATAGGCCCTTAATTTGGATCTACCATATCTTTACACGATTTGTCGCACAGGTGGTCAAGACTTATTTCACATGTATTTCAAGATGCCGATTGAGAACAGCACTCTATACAAAATATGTATTAAAAATACGATAGACTGAAAAGGAGACTTTTATGTTAGGCACATCGAACGAATCAAAAGACGCTCCGTCGAAAAGGCGGAACGTCTCACTTTGGATTGTCATTCCCGCAACGGTAATCACGACGGTCCTTAGCGTGTACGGCTTCATGACGCTGACCGAGAATGAAGCAAAGACCGAGGTTGTCGCTAAAACTGAGAAGACGGAACCCATTAAGATCGAGGATGAACCGGTGGAGCCAGTGGAAATCGAGCCAGAAACAGAATCTGTAGAGGAAACGGAGGAAGATACAGAAACAGAACCGGAGACTGAGGCGGGCGATAGTGCACTGGTCATCGAGAACCAACCCGACACGACCGGCATACCGTTCAACCCAGCCATCTTCGATGACATCGCCGACAAAGAACAGAAAGTCAAAGAATATCTCGACGCTCACGTCTTCTATGAGCCCGAACACGAAGTCGTGTTCCTTATCGAAGCCATCATCCTCCAGCTCAGCCTGCAAGTCGACAGAGCCTCGAGTGTCGAGTATGAAGATAACACGGATATCGACCAATACCACACGCTCTACCAGTACGCCGTGTCAGAGCTGTTGGCATACTACCAGCATCGACAACTCGCGGCAATCGGTGAATTGCACCACCACGTCAAAGACCTTCCGTCGGACATGGACAATATACGCACGATACTCACCGACCTCGGTGAGTCGTACCATTACGAACCGACCTATTAAGCACCATGCGACTCCGCCGACGACTCGGTTGCTCATTCGTCCGCAACCTATGGCTCAAAACGCCGCAATCCCTTGTCCAACGGACATTGAGTTACATGATGGTCGACGTGTGTCACTGACAGGTGCCGAACTTGGCATTTGGTGGTACATAAAATGTCAGAGGCGGTAAATACTCGTGGCTGTAATCAAACGCTGTTTCCAAAACGTTGTATACCTTGAGACGAATGCCGACATCACCCGCATCGAGCTACTCGATGAACCCGTGACGACGAAGGAACAGCTCGACGCCTTGTACACGTTCAACCTTGAATAGTTCCTAGACGAACTCAAACAAAAGTTGTATGGGATAAAGTTCAACAAGTAATCAATCACTTGTTGAACTTTTATATTTATAGAATGTAGATCTTGAGATATCTAGAGTCTTTGTAATATCATCTACAGTCATATTAGCCTCATACATCATCATGGCTCTGACCATGACTTGTTCATCGATTGGTTTTCTTCCGCCCATTCTTCCACGGGCCCGCGCAGCTTGAAGTCCAGCGTTCGTACGTTCGCGGATCAATTCACGCTCCATCTCCGCTAATCCAGCCATCATGGTGAAAAACAGGCGACCTGCGGCGGTGGAAGTGTCTACACCTAATGTAATGATTTGAAGATTGATTCCGCGATCTTTCAAGTCATCAATCAATTCAAGAAGTTTCTTCGTTGTTCTCCCTAACCGATCCAGCTTCCAGACGACCAGGGTATCACCTTCTCGTAAATAATCTAAGCACTTCGCAAATTCTGGTCTCTTTTTAACACTGGATGCCTTCTCTTGAAAGATTTTAGTACAACCAGATTTTTTGAGTTCATCTAGTTGTGAGTCTAAATTCTGATCGAGGGTCGATACTCGTGCATAACCAATTTTCGTCATGAAGCACCTCCGTTTGTTTTTTTTACTCATTAATCATAGCAGAAAACAAACATTGATAAAAAGATAGGTTAATGGACACTGGGTATAAAATAAAAAGGGCTATTTAAAG
>NZ_LYTG01000112.1:0-1082 GCF_001816105.1 Exiguobacterium sp. SH31 | reverse complement strand
TTATTTTTACGTGAACCGATAGACAAATATGTCTTTTTAACGTTCGTTTAAAAGACATATTTGTCTCTTAGGTGCAGCAAGGCTGATTTATTCCTTTTTATCTAGCGATATTTTCGGGATAATTCATTTCCACTATATTAATCCAATCAGCGACTTGATTTAACATACTTTGAACTTCCGTTGTTGACAAGCCTTCTACTTCAGCTCGAATCCAAATATCCTCCATGATATTAGAAAGATTATGAGGGAATGAAATACTATCATGTTTTAAAACGTGACTTAAAATAGGTTCTGCATCTAATCCACCTTGTCCCTTTTGGGATATACGTGATACAAACCAGCCTTGTTTATTGCGAGTTATCTCCAATCTATCTTCATGACCCCACCGACGACTGTAGATATTCATTTCAAAAGTAATACCAAGTGTGGCATCTTCAGGGTCGTCATTAGCACTAGAATCATCTAAATATTTGAGCAAGTCTTCAACAGCGTGAACATGGTTATAAAACTCTGGGTCTTCTGGCGAATAACCACGATTTTCAATCATATAATTATGATGTTTGGGTTTTGGTTCTAACTGCATATGTAGTTCATGGCTGAGAGAACTCATTCGATCCATAACTTTGTCTAAACGGTCGTAAGGTATATCTGATCTTCCGAGTGAAATATATTCCATCGCCTCTTTGTATAACTCACTGATTTCTAACTTTATCAATTCTTGGTCTTGAGTCAAATTAACTTTCATAGTTTTTCCTCCTACCAATCTGTGTCGTATGAAAAATCAATTTCTTTTGTCTTATCAAAATACCTATTGTATTCAGAATCATGAAACGGGATGTAATAATCAAAGATTCGATTTTCTTCGGGATGGAGACTTATAGACTCATTTTTAAATTCATGAGATAAGGACTTATCGTACTCATCTACTAAACGAACTCTAATAGAGTTAACAATTATTTTTTCTGGTGTTGAATTGATGATGCGAATTTTCAAAACTATATTTATCGCATCGCCTTTTATTCCTTCGATTTTAATTTGAGGCTTATTTAGTACTAGTCTTTCAGACAACATTAAATCATTGA
>NZ_LYTG01000111.1:0-6921 GCF_001816105.1 Exiguobacterium sp. SH31 | reverse complement strand
ATTTTTTTTAGGGATTTATCGATTGCTGTGTTGACTTTGAAAGTTGTAGAATCTGTAACCTTAAATTCAGATTTTATAGAATCAAATAATTCAAGTAGCCTCATTTTGTCATTTAACTTAAAAGACATTTGACGAGGATTTATTGCGCCGTCAATGTTTTGAAAATCAAAATTTGGAGTTAAAATTGTAGAATATTCTTTTCCAAGAATCCAGCAAGCACCCATTTCATTTAAACATGCAGCGCTTTCGTAATAATTTTTAGAAAGGAGAAAAATGACGCGACCTTTCTCCCTCATTTTTTCTGCTAAATAATCATAGATATCTTTATCAATTTCTATATGATGGCCGGGTAAAGAACTACAAACTATTGGGATGTTTAAAATGTTTAAAAGCTCCACCAGTTCTTTAACGTATTCCACATCTGCACTTGAATGACTAATAAAAAGAACTTCTGACTCGCTTTGATCACCTAAAGAGCTACTCAAGCTATTCACCTCGCAATACGTAGACTGTTAAACTTAATTATATCAAAATTAAACTTTTATAAGCTTCGATTCATCTCTCGCTTCTCAACATATTACACTTCCAGCATGTCTCCTACTGAAAATTTATTCATTCAGCGAGTTCTCATAAACCGATAGTATTTGTTCGACACCATCGTGCATCGCAATTTTTTGAATCTTTCTACAGTATTTTGTCTTTATAACCTTTGGCTCAGGTGTGAGGAGCGGGATTCATTTCACCTCTTTACGCATTCGGATGAAAAGGTGACGAGATAGTAGCCCTTAAAGTTTCGACAGAAATGTTAGGACCCCGTACCTTGGGTTGTAGATTGAGCTCTCAAACACATATTCAGATTCTGAAGCGTCTTTGATCCATACATGGGATGCGATTTTTTTACTGCGTATTCTTTTTTCGTTCCCACCTTCATTGTTTAATTCGAATGCTAGACTCTGTGGCGGTAAAGGATCATTTTTTACAAAAGATACGTTGCTACTATGAACGTTTTCGATTATTCCGTTTTTAGAAGTGATCACATTGAATCTCCCCTTATCGAATTCCACTAATCTGTTGCAAAACATTGTCACTGAAACGTTGTATTTATTGATCGCGAGCTTCTCTAAATGTTCAATATTGATTTCACCGGAAGGCAACTTAGAAAAATCTTCTTCCAGCATTTTTGATGGCGTGAGCAATGATTTTGCGAACATCATCGCTTCTTGAGATTCCACGTCTTCGGAAGTCGTTGTGGAAGCGCCATGTTTTCTGTGATAGTAAGTTTCTTTAGTGTGCCAAGGTAAAATGAAGTGACCGACAAGCGTGGCGAGAGTGAGTTTTTGTCGTGCTTGATTTCCGATGCTTTTATCGATGATGATAGTTCCACTTTGCTTCAATAACATGGCTTCGGTTCCGCTTCCCAAAGAAGCGTCGAAAATCTGAATGCTTAATAACGAGGCGACTTCTTCGATATGAATGGGGAAAGCCTCCTTCAGGATGTTTTGAAAGAGATGGTCCGCATATTTTTTGGGGTTAGTTGAATTAAGGCTGAGAATTGTGTTTTGTCCCGTCATCAAGCGTAAAAAGTTCATAAGATCATGTTTTTTGTTCCATCCAAAGATTGGATGACTTTCAAGATGAGACGCGACTCAGGATCGCTTACGTCTTCCTCGCTTTCATGACCCGACACTAGGTAATCCACGGAAACGTTTAACGCGGCAGAAAGCTTCACTAACGCTTCATAAGACGGATTCCGATTTCCTGATTCATATTGACTGATTGAGGGAGCCGTTAACCCGGCTTTTTTCGCTAAAGCTGCTTGGTTTAAATTAAGTTCTTTTCTTCTATCAACAATTCTTTTATCTATAGACATACAAATAACACCCGCTTCATTTAATTTATGTTATGTAAAAAATAACATACGTGAACTTAGATTGACAAAATAAATAACAGGTGTTATTGTTTCATTAAGAAATGTTATTATTAACGACGCAAAAAAAGCACGACTGCAATCGTGCTTTGTTAACGCTGGAATATGTTTTCGCTGGTAACAATAGTAACATATCTCCAGCAATCACACTACATCAAATAAGGACGTGATTGCGCTGAATATTCGTTTGCAAGATGTGAGTGCCATTATTACCGGAACCTCACGATATAATAATAACGCTTTC
The DNA here is from genome assembly GCF_001816105.1 of Exiguobacterium sp. SH31. NCBI lineage: Bacteria > Bacillati > Bacillota > Bacilli > Caryophanales > Exiguobacterium > Exiguobacterium sp. SH31. Next base: position 4,750 of record NZ_LYTG01000111.1, on the reverse strand, counting down.
GACACAGTACGTGTCGAAACCTTGTTGGTTACCGACGAACCGATACCTTCGGAAGAAACGTGGTATGTTCCGAATGGTAGTGCCGTGCCACCGGAGGTTCTCGAATTCTTTAAAATCTCTAACATTGAGATGAACCCTAAAAAAGCATCGACACTTTTAGAAGGGACTGAAGATATTCGAGATCAGGCTGAAGCTGAAAACTTACCTGGAGTTATGGAAGACGCCGCTCGTCTGATGCTTCGCGCGATTTTGAAGAAATCATCCTTAACACCTGTAGCGGGCTCCACAAACGCCTACCTACTGTCCTACGACTACAAGATTTATCCGATTGGTGATGCCAACGAATACGCTTTCTCAATCCGAGTCCCATTTGACGGACTTCAAGTGGCACCGAACGGAGGGAAGGTTCAAGTGAACGTTCTTACTCCGATAGGAGCTCAAATCGACACGGCTATCACTAAAGGCGTGGACGAAAACGGACTGGAGATCACTGAGGCCGTAGCTCCTATCACCAACACGAATCGTCATCTGGTGTCGTTCTATTATCAAATTGACCCTGAGTTCGTCGTTCATTACCGCTATTGATCTTAATCTACTAAAATAGCATTTCTAGTCCCCCGTGATCAGCGTCGGTCACCGGGGATGTTTTTTACTTATCACTGGCATCGCTATAACTATCAATCAAAAAAAGATGAGCTACACGGATGACTCACTATTCAAATTAAGGGAATATGAGAGGACATCGAATGCTTTGAGGTTATAGGTTTAGGAGGCGAGTGGAATGTCGGCTACCAATAAAGGAATCCAAAAAGTGCGAAGTAAAGACACTAAAATGGAACTGAAAGTTAGAAAAGCGCTTTGGCATAGAGGATTACGTTATAGAAAAAATTACAAAGAGCTACTAGGTACACCTGACATAGCGTTTCCGAATCAGAAATTGGTTATCTTTTTAGATTCTTGTTTTTGGCATGGATGCCCGCTTCATTTTAGAGAACCTAAGTCCAATCAGGAGTTTTGGAACGAGAAAATCAAAAGAAATCAAGAACGTGACGCGGAACAAACAGAGCATTATGTTTGCCAGGGGTGGACCATACTTCGATTTTGGGAGCATGAAATAACATCAGATTTTGAACGGGTAATAAATGATATTGTGACAACTTATGACCAATTAAATGAAGAACGTAATCGAGATGAAAATCGTCAGGAGCTACTAGATGCGGATGATCCTTGTGAGTAAGAGTTTCAATCATTAATCCAACGTGTCCGAACTTTAGGAAATAACAATCAATTCATTACCCATATCACTGATATTTTAGTTAGAATATATGTTGTATAGAAATGAGGTGTTTACTATGACAGTTAAAACTGTCTCAAAAGTCCAAAATGAACCTAAGACAGTACTCGCTACAAAAAACAGAAATGTGCTATCCCTGTTTTCTGGTTGTGGTGGAATGGATTTAGGTTTTGAGGGCGGATTCGAAGTTTTAGAAGAATCGATTAATTTAAATGTCAACAAGCATTGGAATATAAAAAAAGTGAACGAGAAGTGGGTCAAACTTCCAGAAACTCGCTTTAAAACGGTTTTTGCTAACGATATCAGACCAGACGCTCAACGAGCGTGGACTCGTTATTTTGGTAACAAGGGTATTCAATCTGAAGTCTATCATCTTGAAAGCATCGTCGATGTCGTAAAAGCTTATCGTGAGACAAAGATTAATCCCTTCCCTGAAGACATTGAAATTGTAACAGGTGGGTTCCCGTGCCAAGATTTTTCTGTGGCGGGAAAACGCAAAGGGTTCGCATCTGATAAATCGCATGATGGGAAATTGGTTGAGATAGATGAGGCCGAGATTGACAAGCCAAATGTTGAAAATCGTGGTCAACTGTACATGTGGATGCGTGAAGTTGTCGAGATTGTTAAGCCTAAAGTGTTCGTGGCTGAAAACGTTAAAGGCTTAGTTAATCTTGGCGACGTAAAAAAAATAATCGAGAATGATTTCTCCAATATCGGAGATGGTTATATCGTCGTTCCGGCCAAGGTGCTGCACGCTGCCGAATTCGGTGTCCCACAGTCCCGAGAACGTGTCATATTCTACGGTTTTCAAAAAGGTGCTTTGAAAGAAGAGGCCATTCGAGAGCTACAGAATGAAAATATTTCTGCCAAGTATGATCCATATCCGTCTAAGACTCACTGTCTGCCGACTAAAGTTCCAACAGAAAACCTTCTTCCACATGTTTCAGTCAAAAGCGCTTTAGAAGGTTTGGTTGAACCCGAGAAAAGTTCTGACTTGTCTCAACAAAAATATTCTAAAGCCAAATACATGGGAAAACATTGTCAAGGTCAGACGGAGGTTAATCTGGATGGCATCGGACCAACTATTAGATCTGAACACCACGGAAACATCGAATTCCGTCGACTTGGTTTGGAAAAAGGAGGAAAACGTCTAGATGAGCTAGAACAAGGTCTTGAGGAAAGAAGGTTGACCGTTCGTGAGTGCGCTCGTATTCAGACATTCCCTGACGATTACGAATTTGTTTGGCCCAAAAAAGGAGAAGACCCTGGATTGTCTGCTTCTAGCGCATATAAAATCATAGGAAACGCGGTACCTCCTTTACTCGCATATCATATTGCGAAGAGACTCGAGGAAAATTGGAGTCTCTACTTCGAAACGGAGATGGAGAATTTTGACGAATGAATTGGCAATTGAATTACAGTATGAACAGTTTGGTCATTTAGTGATGAGCGCTTGTGAAATCATGAATGAGAAAGCGCAAGAGGATCCATCATTCTATCGTTCTAACGAAGGTAGAATGATGGAGAGGCTTGTTTGTGAAGAGCTTGCCGAATTAGCGGTAGGTACAATTTTTGAAGGAACGGTTCGCTTGGTTCAATCGACACGAAGTTTTCCTGATATTCTCATGGGAGATAGTTTCGGGGTTGAAGTGAAAACTTCTAGGTCCGGGTGGAGAAGTCTAGGGAGCAGTATCATGGAGTCCACCCGTATCCAAGGCGTCGATCATATTGCGATGTTTTTCGGGAAAATGGGACCGGGCGACGTGGAGTTTAATGCTAGACCATATGAACACTGCTTGAGCGATATTGGTGTCACGCATTCCCCTCGCTACGATATCGACATGACTTTAGAGGAGGGGGATACTATATTTGAAAGAATGGATATTCCCTACGAGGAGTTCAGGAATCATCCAGAACCGGTGGAGATACTGAGATCTTATTATCGTCCACTATTGTCTGAAGGGCAAACGCTTTGGTGGATGGGCAATGATGAAGTTGCGGCGCCCCCGGTCTTGACGATGTGGAATGCTTTGGAAGGAGATGCTGAAGAATATTTCACGGCCAGAGGATTTGCTTTGTTCCCTGAGCTTATCGCTGGCGACAGTCGTACTAAATACACACGTATGGTGTTTTGGCTAGTCACTAATCACGGGATTATCAACCATGCGCTTAGAGACAAGTATTCTGGCGGAGGAAGAAAAGACTTCATGGTGAATGGCAGAGAGTACCAAGACAGACCTAAAATAATGTATGTCTTGAATAGTAAGAAAGAAATTGTTAGGCAAGTAATCCTCCAAGCCGACCCGGAAGAGTTAAGGGAACATTGGGAGGAAGAGTACATACATGAAGGTGACGAGAGACTTCGTCAGTGGATCAATCTTGTGGCGTCACAAGGTGAAGTCGAGATGTCCCTTTTATACGACATGTTCGAAGTCTAAAAAAGAATGTAAGGACCTGTGCGAGAAACCGGCCATTATGGCAGGTTTCTCGTTTTATTAGGCTTTAAACTGCAAAATTGATTCGGAATCAATAAAAACATCGTTCTACTTGAACAATTTTTTCAAATGAGACATGGATTAGACCGTCCCGCTGATTGGCCAGTTCGACGGTACGTTCCAGGTAGTTCGTCCGATGTACGAAACCCTTGAATCGCTTTATCTCCCGCTCCGCCACATATTTCACCGCCACCATGTCCCCACTGAAAATCGCATCATTTAGCACGTTCTCATAGACCGATAGGACCTGTTCGTCGAAATCGGTCATCATCTTCTTGTAGTTTTTAAATAAAGAGTTGACTGGGATTAAAAGACATGATAAATTTTTATCAAGAAAACAAATTACATTACATTACATTACATTATCTTTTGTATGGTTTTTTTGTTAGATTTGTATAAGCGATGTCTAAGGAGGAAAAATAATGACGAATGTTAAGAAAGAGTACGGAGCTGGTGATACGCTAGTGCTACGTATTAGAAAAAACGATCACTTTTTAGCTGAGTGGGCAGGAAAACAGACTGAAATCGGAGAATCAATTCGTTACTTGATTGAGGATGATATTAGTCGAAATGGAATGTCAGATGTTTCACGAGAAATCACAAAGAATCGACCGAAATTACCGACAGCTAAAGATATTAAGAGTGATTTATTTATGTTTATTGGAGACAATGAAAAAGTTATTCCAAAAGAAGCATACAAATATTTAGCTGATAAATATCAACTAGACGATTTGAGTCGTACGATTATTACTCGTAGCGGCAAGGAGCCGAAGTGGCACAATATTGTTCGTTGGGCTAAAAAAGACTTACAAGATGAGGACTTAGTAGAGAGCATTGAACATGGTGTTTGGGTACTTACTGATGATGGTAGATATATGCACAAACGATTAAGTGAAAACTCCAAAAAACAAGAGTAACATCTTGTTTTTTGGAGTTTTTAGATTAAGAGAAAAATAAGTGC
>NZ_LYTG01000110.1:0-13419 GCF_001816105.1 Exiguobacterium sp. SH31 | reverse complement strand
TAAAAAAATACATTTCGACTAGATTTCCTACAAAACGCAATCCGAGCGTCCTGTTTCCGTACTCTAGCTCGCTGGTCGTCGGTGCAAGGGACGTCAAAAAAATGACGCGCCCTTCGGCCCGTCTTCCTTCGCTTCAGGCTCAAAGCGAGGCTTTTCGCTCGTTGGCTACGGAAGCCTGGACCTGCGTGCGCTCTACGCATTTTTTTGAGGCTCTCCCTGCGGTCGCCCTTGCACCGTCTCCCGACGCTCGCTTCGTTTCCGTCAACAGGACGCACAACGGTGTTCGTTCTGAGGACAGCTTATCCGAAAGGGGACAAACAACCATGGAACTATCCGCTATCATCGAGGTCATTCGTATCAAGCAAGAGGTTCGCGAGGAAATGGTCGCTCTCGAGCACGCCATCATCCACTCTCCGGACAGCGCCCGACAAATCGGGTCATCGTTCATCGGGGACGACGACCGGGAGGTGTTCCTCGTCATCATGTTAAACACGAAAAATCGGGTCATCGGCGTCCATCGGGCGCATGTCGGGAGCGTCAATTCAAGTGTCGTCCACCCGAGAGAGATCTTCAAATGCGCCATCTTGAACAACGCCTCGTGTATCATCGCCTGTCATCAACATCCGAGCGGGGACCCGACGCCGAGTCGGGAGGACATCCTCGTCTCCGAACGGTTGCATGAAGCAGGCGACCTCATCGGTATCCCGGTGCTCGACCATCTCATCCTCGGGTCGAACGAGTCGTACGTCAGTATGAAACAGCGAGGTTACATGGGTTGAGTGGAATGGAGTGGGGCCGGGGGACCGGTCCCGGTCCGTCCGATAAGGGCATGGACGAAAAACGTACGTTTTTCTTTGACGAGACGGGCGACTCGCGCTGCTCTCGCCTGGATCCATAGAGCGGGATCCGGGAAAAGGTCCGTTTTCGCATAACGAAAACGAGATGGTTCGTGTGTGAAGATTGGACGTTGTTTTGGTCTGTCTCGAAAAGGATTTTTCGATGAAATGACAGAAGTGAAAACACGGTTTGTTTATTGAAAATGACCATGTTTTCTAAACAAGCCCTAGGGCTTGTTTGAAACAACACCAGGGCTTACGTGAAGTAGCCTGAGATGCTACACGATCGGAGACGAAGTATCGTTAGGCTATCAAGAGGAGAGGATGATTGAAATGCAGGATTACAAACTAGATCAACAGACAATGGATGAGATGACCGAGGTATTGCTTCGAAGGATTCCTGATCGGTTGAACGTTGAGAATGAGGACTTCAAACTCGTGAGTATGAACATCCTTTGTGACGTGAAAGAAGGGGAGCGATTGACGCAGGCCACGATTTTCTTCAACACGGATACGCTTCAGGTACATAGTCGGCCATAAGGTTTTTCTATTATGTATATACGTATACATGTAGATTTGTATACGTGTATACATGTATACATGTATACGTATATACATTTTGTGAGCATCATCTCTTTTGGTTTATGGACCAAGACTGAACTGTCTTTAGACGGGGAACAGGTTTATATAAAAATCGGAAAGGATGAGACGTGATGGACGACATGCGATTGGATGACTATGCGTTTAAAGGGTTGGATCCGTTCGTCCGGACGGTGTTTTCGGAACTGATGGAACATCCGGAGTGGATGCGTGTCGTCGACAAGGAACATTGCGTCGAGAAGGTCGTCCGTTTCGACGAGGGGCGAAATTCGCCTTACTTCCGGGTGCTCATCTATTTGGACGGGGCAGAGCGTCCGCGCAAGAAGGTGTATCTGTACGGGACATGGGTGGTGGCGGACGGTGCCGTCAGTTTCGTCGTCTCGGAGCTGTCGAGAGGTGTGTTCGAGTATGAAGTGATGCATGTGCATTGGCTCATCAAGTACCGATTCGAGGATTGGGGCGTGTCCGAGGACGGAGCGTGGGAGAAGGAATGGTGATCCGGGCTCATGCGTGAGCGTCTAGCGCCAGGAGGCGAAGTCGCTCATCGCACCGCTGCCCCCCTGACGGCCCGATAACAAGAGCTGCTGGCTGATTGCCGCATCTCTATGTTCCTGGCCCTTTCTGACGGGAGGCACGGAGCGTAAGAACAACGTCAAAAGCAAGAGCGTGGGCGCGTCTAACGCCACGCAAGGAACACCATTCGGCCGAATGGTGTTTTTGTTTCGAATCCATTCAATGATTTGTGATCAATTCGAAGCCAAAAAATATGCTTACTTTAACACAACGATTATGGTATTATTTAATAAAATCATCATTGTGTTAAAAGGGAGGTCCACCATGTATACGATTGACGAGGCGTTCGAAATCTTATCCAAGAACAAGCTCACAAGCCATAAGGAGACGGTCCGCAACTGGGTACGAAAAGGCGTGATACAGGCGGAACCGCTCGAGTCGCGTAAAAAAGGTTATCGGATCAGTGAGGAGGCGCTCGAGCAGTTCATCAAAGAACGGATGCCTGAAGGATGGGATATGTATCCAGACTCGGTGACAGGGGATTCACGGGATGTCGTTAAAAATGAGGATGAGGCGCCGTACCGCGTCGAAGTCGATGTAGAAGCAATCAAGGAGCAGGGGCGCATTGAAATGTGGCACCAAGTGGCCGGACGTTGGCTATGGGAAGATCACCTTGATATTACACGGACGATGGTACGACGTGCGATCGAGCATAGGGGTCATTCAAAAGAGTTCGAGCAGTTCGTCTGGGAACGATGTCTCAAGGAAAGCGCCCCGCGTAAAAAACCACGAGTCCTTTACTTGGTTGATGCGTTTTTATTCGAAGGAGAGCGAGTGCCGTTCGATCAGGATTTTGGAATTAAAGAAGAACAAATCATGCAAGCGTTGATTGAGCATGTTAGATTGAAAAAGAAATCAGGAATGTATAAAAATGAATCTGATACGACGTGAAAGATTCGTCCGATATGAAGGACGCGAGGAGTCCGTCGTCGAATTGATTTTCCAGATGGGTCAATCAATTTCTGTTTCAAAAAGATGGTTAGGTGGTGCGCTGATGCGAAAGGACTTGACCGGACACCGGTTCGGGAGATTGATTGTTTTAGAGTTCGTTGGGACCGAAGCGGGAAGGACAAGGTGGCGCTGTCTATGTGACTGCGGTAAGGAGGTCGTCGTCAAGGGGGTCTATTTGACAATCGGGGACACCAAGTCATGTGGCTGTTTAAAGCGAGAACAGGAACATGTGCATCTGCGAGAGGAGTATGATGATAAACGTGTGAACGATGTCATGTTGCCGCTGTTCAAAGGAAAAGAACCTCGCAAGGATAGCTCCACCGGGTTCAGGGGCGTGTCAAAATATAAGACCCGAAAGAGCCAAGAGGTGCGTTACCGTGCTTGGATCACCGTTGCGGGGAGACGCCACTACAAATCAGGTTTTTTGACGGCCGAGGAAGCTTATCACAAAGGACGTTTATTACTGGAAGAGATGTATTTGCCCAAACAAGACTAGCTTCATTAAAAAATACGACTCATCTCAACGTAGAGACAGGAGGACATATGGGAACATACACAATTGACTACCACACAGGTGTAATGAGGGAAGTAGATGGAGAGCTCGATCAAGTGAAACGGCAGGCCGTCTCTGCTATTGCGTACACCCAGGAGAATGTCAGCATTCGATTGGGTGGGGAGGTCGTGACTACGGCTCGATGGTATGGACTGGAACCGGAGGAGGATGACGACGTTCTCACGCGCGTGGGAGATGGTTTTTATCAGATGTGGGATGATGAAATCGAAGGGTAGGCTTACTTTTTTTGCACAAGAAGGCTTAAACGTCTCCTGGTCTTCGCTCAAAAAAATCGATTTGCTCAAATGACCAATTGAAGCTGACCTAAAATCAAAAGGCGTATTCTTCCATTTTTGAAGAACACGCCTTTCACAATTATGATTGTATTAAATCTAAGAAGTTACTCCCCGACCATCCCATCATTATCGTTGTCACGCATGTATGGGTAGAGCCAGTGATCGCTCATGATCGGCATGCTGAAACCGGCATCTTTTGCCTCTTGGATCGTCACCTGACCGTTGCCGTTCGTGTCCACGCTCGAGACATCACCTTCGGATTCGGTTGTAGTTTGGGCTTCCGGTTCCGGTTCGCTTTCTGTCAGACCGAGTGCCTCGTTCACCTCGTCCGGGTTGACGTTATCGAACGAATCGACGACAACATTCCCTTTCACCGTATACGTGTATTGATAATGGGACGGGATTTGCGTGCTCGTGTCTGGATACGTGATGATTGCCTCGAAGTCAGTCGCACCCCCGGCCTTTCGGATGACGTCTTCCATATAGGCCTGGTCCCCGTATCGGTTGAGCGTGCTGTCCTGCGGTGTGATGTTGTAGGCGTTCGAGACGCCACCGAGTGAGTCGGCGATGACGTGACCCTCATCGAGCTCGCTGTGTTCGACGCCCGGGACATTCGCCTCGTCATGGTAATAGCGACCATTCGACGTCACGTCTTCCGTGTCGTCGTTTTGTAAGAGGATTTTCTCAGCCACCACTCGCACAAGCTGCCCATGCTCGTTCGTGAACGCCCAATACTCGCGTTCCCCATAACCGATATCGACGACGACGTTCGCTTCACGATATCCTGATCCGTCACCACCATCGACCTCGATCAGTTTGTAGCCTGAGAACAGATCACTGTTCGAATTCGTGGTCGTCTCTTCTGTCTCGACGGTTTTTTCGGAAACAGGTTCGGCAGTCGCCTCTTCTTTGTTCGTTTCAGCCGTCTCGGTTACCGTTTCCTCTTGTGGAGCGGGCTCTTCCATGTTCTCATTTTTGGAAGACGTGTCTTCATTGGTACAACCGGCCATCAGTAGTACGGCCAAAGGTAGGGCTAAATAAGTGAATTTCATTTTTTGCTCCTTCGTACATGATATGTATACATGTATGTACGTAGACAGATCTACATACACACCAATCAATTATATCCTCTGCATCCTCACAATGCGCCAATCCTTCAAGTTTTGGGCTTCCATATGGTTTGTGACCCGTTCAATCATTCTCATCTTTTCGGTCTGAGAAAAATTGAAGGCATCTTCCGATAGTTCCAATTCGACCTCGAGCGTGACTTTGACCTTCTTTTTCCGTTTGTTGAATCGCTGAAGTAGGTAATGCTCAAGTTCGTCGATGATTTCCGCGTCATCGATACCATCAGAGGACTTCAAAGCGATGTTCAACCAAGGATTGAGTCGATCGATGTACGCTTCAAGTTCTTGGGGTGTCGTATTTAAGTATGTCCAAAGGTGATCAAATCGCAGTGTTTCCGTTTTGTAAAACAGTCTAATCCACTCTTGAAGTCTCATGAGATAACTCCTTTTTGATTTAAGTGTATCTCGTGTTACGTATGGCAAACAGTGACGAGTTTATGTACAAATCGAATACGGTTCTTAAAAACCTTAGGAGGTGTTGCACATGAAACTTCGTCGACCAAATCTGTCAAAAACGTTCTTTGTTTTGGAATTTCATTTCATCTATTTCTTCTTTTTTAGATCAGGGTCAGTGGTGAATCGATAGCTGCGTCCCGCATATATAAACGTCTCATCAAAAATCATCCCGTTCATGATAGTGCGATATGGGATGGAGGAGCACGACGTATGTGTTTCTAGATGGTGTGTTGCCTCCGACCGACTCTCCACATCCTTATAGATCGGACTAGTTGATGTATCTTGTTTATTGTCATTCGTTTGTCCTTTTTTGAACTCATTCTATCAAATGAAAAAATCAATGCGCATTGCTTTTCTTAAAAAAGGACTCTCTTTTCATCGTTTCTACTAGATGTGAGCCCCGAGTTATTGTTTAAAGTACTCAATATCATGTTGAGTACTTTTTTTATGGTTTTAAAATTTCTTAAGCGTAGCAGATGGTTTCTCTATTTCATTAATAAACACGGTTATATTGAAACAATAATACAAAAATATTTCAAAGTTACATTTTCATTATATTTTAATCGTTTAATATGTAATTTGCTATTCCCTCTTTTTCTAATTTTGTGTAAGATTCATGATGTCATGTTGTCTTGTTCATAACATTTAATGAAAAATATGGAGGTTATGTATGTATAAGTTAAGTCATAAAATGTTGTCATGGTTTTTAGTCGTGACACTTGTATTATCTTCTTTCCCGATGGGAGAAGGAGTAAAGGCTGAAGAAAATGAAAGAAAAGCGCCTACTTCATCGACTAATGAGGAACAGAATGCTGAACTGGTTGCACCTGATTCCGAGCCGGATTATCTGCCTGTAGAAGACATTACAGGAGATCATGTGGTCGTGACGGAAGGAAATGAGCCTGGTAACTATGAGCTCACCGCCTATGATGACACGGTGAAAATTAAAAATGGCGATGGGGAAATCGTACCTGTGGATGCAACGTTGGAATCGACTCAGGGAGGGTTTTCACCGAAGTCTACAAATCTCCCGGTAAGTTTTGACCGAGCATTACGGTCGGAAACACCATTTTTAGAAGTTGGAGAAGACTCTACAAGTATTGCTTTCACGTTAAAAGGACTCCAGTACGAGGAGGGGCTAGTAGCGCCCAAGGATACTCAAACCCTCGTCCGTGAAAATCAGGTTTGGCATCGAAATGTGTTTCCGAATGTGGACTTGCGTCACATCGCATTGAACGATGAAGTGAAGGAAGACTTGATTTTTAATCAGTCTGCTCAATTACCGAAAGAAATCATTTATGAATTCAATACATCATTGAAACCTGTACTAAAGGATAACCAGATTCTTTTTTACGAAGAGGATGCCCTTGTCATCACGATGCCTGTCCCTGAAATGCAGGACAGTGCAATCGATGAGAAGTCAGGACTTCCCGCTCGCTCTTTTGATATCGTATATGAACTCATTGAAGTGAATGGCAACTTCATATGAGCTTAAAATCGTGCCTAATCAAGAGTGGTTGAACGATCCAGCGCGAGTCTATCCGATTTACGTCGATCCGACACTAGCCCGTGACGCGACCCTCGATACGTTTGTATCAAGTAAGAACCCGACCACGAACATGAACAAGTTTTGGAGCTCGTCTCGTGGCGAGTACGTGCTATGGGTCGGATACTTCGATGCGACGACAGGGACGAACTATGGGTTAATCAAGTTCCCTGCACTGACTGATCTTAGAGGCGCGGTCGTCAGCGCTGCGGAGATGAGTACTTATGTGACTTGGAGTTATTATGCGACGCAAAAAAACGGACTCTGGCTCGATCGGGTGAATGCCAACTGGTCAGAGACCGGGGTCACATGGAATACGAGACCGTCGTCGACGAATCTCCTATCCACGAACGTCGCGAGAGACCAATGGGCGAACTTTGATGTGAGCACGTTTGTCTCTCAAGTCGCCGCAGGAAGTCGTACCGATTATGGATTCAAGTTGCATACGAACGGCAATACCACTACACACTGGAAGCAAATCAGTGCGTCTGAAAACAACAAGAACCGAACGAAGCTGAACGTCACTTACAGCTATCCGAAGATGGCATCAATCACGACGGAAGGATTCTTGACCACCCCGTCGGCGTCTACCGGTTACATCAATATCAACTGGCCAGCGATGACAGGAGCCACGGGATATCGTCTTCAAATGTTTGACGGTAAAGGATGGCAAACGATTTATACAGGTGCCTCTAGGGCCTATACGACAAAAGGTAAAGGACTATTTCCGAAAACTAGTCAATACGTAACTAAAGAATCATCGACTGGTGGGATCAAGTTCCGAAATGGGGACGGTCAAGATCTTTTGGTTGATCCATCAGGTTTCTTTAACACGAGCAGTGGGACCACTACCAACACTTTGTCGTATCAATTCCGTGTAATCGCAGACTATAAACTAGGAAGTGGTTCGGCCTCTTCAGTAGCTAAACGTTCTCTCCAAGAACTGATTCCGGATGTACCGACAGGTCTTGCACTATCAATAGGAGATACAACTGCAGATGACAAAGCTCAATTCGTTCTGGAATGGGATGAGTCAGATTATGCGACAAGCTATGATATATATGCATTTAACGGGTTCGCTTATGAGTTAATTGATAACGTGAAGGAGACGAGTTGGAGCCCTAACGGAAAACGTTTGTTCCCGACGCCACAACAGATCAATGCCATACCGATCAATACGCGGTCAGCCTTTAGAAAAGGTGATGGACAAGATTTCCCCGGGGACCCACGTCCTCTCTATCAGAAGAATAATCCGGATCACGCTATTTATCCTAGCGTCCTTCACTATTATTTTAGAGTTTACGCAAGATCAACTAAGGGTCAAAGTGCAGGATCTACTGTACGTACAATGAATGTACCAGCACCTCGTGTCACTTCCGAGGCAGTAGGGTATTCCGATAACCGACGAAACAACACAGGATTCCTGTTTGCTAATTGGCAGCCTGTTCCTGGTGCTGCCGGGTATAATGTTTATCTCTACAATGGAAAAGAATATGACTTAATAGAGACATTACCAAGTGATGTGACATCATGGCATTCTCGAAACAAAAAACTTTGGCCATTGGAAAACCAGTCGTACAGATTGAACATTGACGGCGTAGTTGGGAAAGGCGGCGAATTGCCGGTTGACCCTAGCCCAAATTATCGGTTATCTGGTGGGAAGTATGGTGATAAGACAAATTATTGGATACGTGTCACCGCACATCGACGTGCATTAAAAAATAATGTATTACTTGCATCTAACTTTGTTTCAGAAGGAAATTTACTTCGCACGCTTCCGACAACACCAAATATTGTGACAGTTGATGAACCGGATCTAGGTACAGAAGAATTTTATCCGATGCTTGATACGTCCCTCGGTGCGTTCAATGTGTTGAAGGGCAACCAGTTCCTTGAAGAAGCCGATGATGTGTTGCCAGGTAGAGGACCATCAGTTTCAGCGGACCGGTATTTAATTCTCAAGCCGTGCGGCTTGGTATGTTTGGGCTCGGGTGGCACAGTGGTTTAGAGCGTCGCCTTGAAATTCCTCAAGAGACTAATCCGAGAGTCGTTCGTTATGTAGATGCAGACGGTAGTGGCCATCTCTTCCTTCGCACTTTAGTCAAAGAAGGCGATCAGATGGTCGAGAAACTGTTGCCGCCTACCGGAGTAGACTATGAATTTTTGATTGATAATGTCAAAAATGAATACGTGATCCAGTCTAGTGACGGGGAACGAGAGATTTATAACGAAGCCGGTCAACTCATCGCCATGGAATATGACGCGAAAGAGGCAGGTAAGAAAAATAAAGTACGTTTCGAGTATGAGGAAGTAAATGGGACGAATCGCCTGAAAGCTGTTTACGCAGCAAGTGATGACGGTACTACATCGCCAAATCGTTTAGTGTTCACATACAATGACAAAGGCTGGGTCAGCGAGATGATCGCTTCAGCTTCTTCAGATGAGAAACTAGAGTCACGGACGTACCGCTATTCGTATGATGCTTGGGATCGACTTGTGAAAGTAGAGAGTTTCAAAGGTGAATCCTCAATCGAAGTCTATGAATATGAATACGCGGAAAGCGTCTCTACAGTCGAAGAGACGGGCGAGGTAGCAGTCCGACCTGACTTCCCTTCTGTCATCAATCGATTGGTATTACCCGGCCATGCTACAGATAGTCCAAACGAAATCCTCGGAGATTTTGATGGGCTCATCCCGTCCTTTGTGACCGAGATTGACGGAACGCGGACAGCCTATAAAAATATCTCGACGGAAGAATCAGATGACAAGGTCTATCAAGTGACAGCTGTAGACAAAGACGAGAATGGCGTTGAAGCACCTCTAGTCTACACATTCAGCAAAGACGGTCACCTGACAAAAGAGACATCCGCTAACAAAACAACAAGTTATAAATGGGATGACCATCGAATCACCAAGATTACAAACCCTGATGGTTCAGTTGAATCAACTGATTATGATGACCGTGAAACGGCAGATGTTGACAAAACAACAGAGCTAGATGGAAATGTTCTAGTCGAGAAAGATGCGACTTCCATCACAACGTATGAATATGCCGAAAACGGAGACGATATCCTTCGTATTGAAGATGAATTCGGTTTGGCAGAAGAAGTGGCATTGAATGAAGACCGTGAAGAGATAATCAATCATGAGGAGCCTGAAGAACGAATTGGATTCACCGAGTATGATTCTCGTGGGAATGTTATTCGCGAGGGTGTTGGATTAACGCCTGGTGTCAATCTATATACGAATGGTGGATTTGAGACTTCGGAAACAGTCACGCCTGGTACACTTGTGACTGGTGGAAGAAATGGAAAAGCTCTGCAGCTTAATAGTGCGACCTTCTCACGTGAAGTGAACGTTAAAGCGGGCTATCCTTACAACCTTGGTATCGACATGAAAACGACAGGAACAGCTAAGGGGAGCGTCACGTTAACGCTACTAAACAGCTCGAATGTATCGGTAGGTTCATATGTGATTCGTCCGATGGGTAACCTTAACGAATGGACAAGACGCTTCGTGGAGTTCACGGCACCCGATGGAGCTGTGAAAGTCCGAGTTACTATTACTTCAGAAAGTGGATCAACTTTGTTCGACGAAGTTCAATTGGATACGGCAAAACAAGGACATGCCGTTTCAGCCTCTGCATTTAACCATGTCGAGCAGAGTGGTTTTGACGGAACAAACAAATGGCAGTTAGTAAAAGCGACAGCAAGCCAAACGGGGTATATGAGCAATACCGGTTTGGAGTTACAAGCAGGCGGGTCAGCCAAGCAGACAATTCTTGTGAACCAAACGATTGCAAAACCGTTCTATGTCAGTGTGTTGGCACAAAAAGCATCTAAAACGGATTCGTTGAATGTTATTGGCACATACGAGGACGGCACAACCGTCCAAAAAACGGCTTCATTTAATGCATTGAACTATACCGATGGTGAGAATGCTTCAACGTGGCAACGTCAGACAATTCAATTGACGTCAGAATCCAATAAAAAACTTGTAAAAGTGGATGTCACCTTACAAAATGGATCAACCACGAATATTATCGTGGATGCAGTACGTGCGTCTGTTGGAAGAGTTGTTTCCGAAGTCACGTATGATAAACAGGGCAACCATGTTTTAAAAGATGCTGGTCTGAGTAAGGTACCGATGATTAATACTGTTGATGCGTTTGGAAACGTATTGACTATCGAGCAGGGAAGTCGGATTTGGCAGAATAAATATGATTTGTTAGGGAGATTAATAGAGACAAAAGCAGAAAACGGTACTATTATTGCTTATGATTATAATGAAAAGGGAGAAGTCACTCAAAAAGCGTTTGGTAAAGTTGTAAATAAAGATAACGTTGTGATAGATCCTGGAGCGATTACGAAATATGCTTACTCAAATGGACGCATTTCGTCAGTAACGCGTCCAAACGGTCAACAGTATCAGTATTCCAATGAAATCTATACAGGTAACTTAATTGAAACGACGCTCCCTTCCGGTAAACGCATTTCCAATATTTACAATGAAGAAGGAAATGTTACTGAAATTAAAGATGGTTCTATTCTACGGTTTAAATATAGTTATGATAAAATTTCTGGGCGTCTTAGTAATGTTCAAAAAGACAGCGATAATTCTAAAGAAAAGAAATACATTTTTGAAACAAGTACGGAAGGTAGAGGTCAGTTGATAAGTTTGACTGATTATCATGGACTCACTCAAAATTGGAACTATCAAAACGTCAATGGAATTGAGTCAGAACTTCTACTTTCCACAAGCCTAGGCAACCTAAACCGAGAATTCACTTATGATGCGGCGAATCGAAATGATTCAGTTTCAGTGAATGTCACTGATACAAATACAAAATCCTTCAAATGGACATTTCGTCATAATGAACACGGGAAGTTAATTCAAATAAGTATGCCCGGACAAAGCGGGGAAACGCTTCTAGAATACGATGAGAATGGTAATATGACTTCTTGGAATGCTTTATCTAATGAAAAGCAGATCGCTTCTGAACAATATAAATATGATTCATACGGAAACCTAATAAACTTGAGTAAAGGAAATCAAATAATATCTTACTCGTATGATGCGATAGATCAACTTATCGAGGAGAAAACATTCGAAGGACAGACACTTAATTATTCCTACGATAAGCGTGGGAACCGGACAGAGATTAATGGTCAAATAGTAGCAAAATTCGATGAATCTAACCGGATGAGCGAATTTATGAACCAGAAAATTGTATACGATATAGACGGAAATCGAATTGATGATGGACGCCTAAAGTATAAATGGGACGGTTTAGGAAAACTTTCTGAAATTGAAGAATTGAACGGATCAAAGAAATGGCAATTCATTTATGATGAACATGGGCGACGCATCCAAAAGACAGGTCCTAGTGGAACGATTTACTTCCATTATGACGGAGATTCAAATCGTCTTATGGCTGAGACTGATACGTCTGGAAAAACAATCCGTGAATATGTATATAATGTTGATGGATTATTGGTAGGTCTAAAAATAGACGATTCATTGTACAATTATCAAAGAAATCATCGTGGAGATGTCATAGCAATTACAGATTCTACAGGGGAAATCTCTGCAGAGTATTCGTATGATGCATGGGGAAACCCTATCACGAAGGGTATTCGAGACACAAAGTTAGTTAATCAACCAATACGGTATGCTTCATATTACTATGATGAAGATCTTGAACTCTATTACTTGATGGCGCGATATTATAACCCAGAACAAGCTGTCTTCTTGTCACTAGATCCTTTAATCGATAGTGACGAATCAATCGAAATGGCAAATGGGTATAGTTATGCGGTTAATAATCCTATAAAGTTCATTGATTCAAGTGGTTTAGCGGTTAAACCAGATGGATTTGGCTCAGGATATAATACAGGAATAGGTGGAGGATCGAGTTATGGTCGTGCTGGAGTAGGTGGCGGAAGTAAACCTGGTAATGGAACAGCAAAAAATAAAAATTCTCAAATCAAGCAAAATCAATCCAAAGGAAAGTGGTTTGAGGATAAAATTTTGCGCGAATTAGGATTGAAAAAAAATACGAAAAAGTATCACAATGCAATTCCTGATGCCGTCAAGGGCAATACTTTCTTTGAATTTAAGAATGCTAATTATGTTTCAAAAACTAAACAGTTCAAAAATTACGAAAAGTCTGTTAATGACGGGGTTCGACTAGTCCTTTACGTTAGACATTGGACAGTTGTTTCTAAGCCAGTGCGGGATTTAGTGAAAAGAAATGGTGGTACAATTCGTAGAAGATAAGGAGTGTTTTTATGGAAGAAGTCAGAATTAGTTTTAACTTTACTCATGATATTAATCAAAAAGAATATGCCTTTAAAATGTTAGCATTATTAAAAACATATAAAATAGAAGTTGAAAAAATGGGGTTCTATGAACCTATTAAAACAAAATTTTCAGAAGAAGAATTTGTAAAAATGTGGACAAAAGGAGATGAAGATTTTTT
>NZ_LYTG01000109.1:0-14609 GCF_001816105.1 Exiguobacterium sp. SH31 | reverse complement strand
ATGAATTCGTCGCTTGTTGCGACTTCATCCGCTTCTTGCCTTCGCGGCACATATGCAAGAGCGGGCACGTCTCGCAGCCGGGCCGTTGTGCCTTGCAGTGATACCGTCCGAAAAAGATGAACTGGTGGTGGAGCTGCGACCATTCTTCACGGGGAAACTTCTTCATGAGCGTGTCTTCGACTTGACGGACGTTGTCTTTCCAACGGCAGATGCCGAGCCGTTTGGACACACGCTCGACGTGGGTATCGACCGCGAACGCCGGTTCATGAAAGGCGACCGACAACACGACGTTCGCCGTCTTGCGCCCGACTCCAGGCAGCGCCTCGAGTGACTCCCGGTCGTCCGGGACGATCCCTCCGTGCAGATCAAGAATTCGCATCGATAGCGCTTTGACGTTTTTGGCCTTGTTTCGAAACAGACCGATTCGTTTAATGAGCGACTCGATTTCCGCTACGTCAGCCGCAGCCATCGCCTCGACCGTCGGGAACGCCTCGAACAGTCCAGGCGTCACTTGGTTGACGAGCGCGTCCGTCGCCTGCGCGGACAGCGCCACGGCGACGACGAGTTCGAACGGGTTGCGGTGGGTCAGCTCACAATGGGCGTCCGGGAACATTTGCCGCATCGTCTCCGAGATTTCGTTCAATTGAGCTCTCGTCAACATCACTTTTTCCTCCGTTGATACTCGACCAAGTCTTCAAGTGACTCGACTTTATGGTCTTGCCAGACGCTCAAGATTTTATCCATGTACTTGAAGTTGCGGACGTTACGTAGTTTCGCCTCGCGGAGCGCGGCCAAGATGAGTTCTTCACTGAAACCGTCTTCGGTCAACCAGCCAACGATTTGCTCGATCTCAAACGGCGTGATCGTCCCGAACTCCCGCTCGAACGTATGGATGAGGTTCTCGTTTAGCGACTGCGTATTTTTTTCAGGGGCGCCGTCTTCTTCGAGTGCTTGGAAAAGAGGGAGCAGACTGTAACGCTCCACTTCCGCCGACGCATCGATGGCGACGAGCTCTTTTTGCAGCAGCCCGAGCAGAACAGAGCGTGCCTCGCTCTCGGGAACGTTCATCCGGTCGCCGAGCTCGCTCGGAAGCGGCATCTCGATGCCTTCTCCCGTCAACTCCAACAAGTGGACGACGAGACAAAACTCGACCGGGTTGAGATTGAGACGACGTGCATCGGTGAACAGCTTCCTCGGAACGACGACCGGACTTTGTTCAAACAGCTTGATCAGATTATGTGCATCCATGTCGCACATCCTTTCTAGACAAATCAATCGGGGAAGACAATTAGTCATCCCCGATTGGCGATTATGGGTGAATTCGGTTCAATAGACGTGGGAACGGAATCGCTTCACGGATGTGTTCGATTCCGCTGATCCAAGCGACAGTCCGCTCAAGACCGAGCCCGAAGCCCGAATGTGGGACCGAGCCGTACTTACGCAACTCAAGATACCAGTCATACGCATCGGTCTCATCAAGTCCTTCTTTGACGATCTCTTCTTTCAAGCGGTCGTAGTCGTCTTCACGCTGCGAACCGCCGATGATCTCGCCGTAACCTTCAGGTGCGATCAAATCGGCACAAAGGACGAGTTCAGGGTTCTCTGGGTCGACTTTCATGTAGAACGGCTTGATTTCTTTCGGCCAATGGGTGATGAACACCGGCAAATCATGCGCGTTGGCGATCGCCGTCTCGTGCGGCGCCCCGAAGTCATCCCCGTACTCGATGTCATCGAAGCCTTCTTCTTTCAAGAACTTGATCGCGTCCGTATAACGAATACGTGGGAACGGCGCTTGAACTTTTTCAAGTTTCTCCAAGTCGCGTCCGAGCAACTCAAGCTCGTTCCGGCAATGGTCAAGCGCTGACTTCGCGATGTATGATACGTAACGCTCTTGTAGATCGAGACTCATATCATGGTCGAAGAATGCCATCTCCGGCTCGATCATCCAAAACTCGATCAAGTGGCGACGTGTCTTCGATTTTTCAGCGCGGAACGTCGGACCGAACGAGAACACTTTGCCGAGCGCCATCGCTGCGGCTTCCATATATAACTGACCTGTTTGCGACAAGTAGGCTGGCTGACCGAAGTAGTCCGTCTCGAACAACTCCGTCGTTCCTTCCGGCGCGCTCGACGTGATGATCGGCGGATCGATCTTGACGAATCCTTCTTGGTTATAGAACTCGTATGTGGCCCGGATCAATTCGTTCCGGACTTTCATGATCGCATGCTGGCGACGCGACCGGAGCCAGAGGTGACGATTGTCCATCAAGAACTCCGTCCCGTGTTCTTTCGGCGTGATTGGATAGTCGATCGATTCTGAGATGACTTCCATCGCTGTCACTTCGAGTTCGAAGCCGAGCGGCGTCCGGCCGCCATCCGATTTGACGTTACCCGTCACCCAGACTGACGTCTCTTGCGTCACGCCTTTCGCGAGGGCGAACAGTTCTTCCGCGACTTCTGCTTTGACGACGACGGCTTGGGCGAATCCGCTCCCGTCCCGGAGTTGAAGGAAGGCGATTTTACCGCTCGAACGTTTGTTGGCGATCCAGGCACCGACCCGGACCGATTGTCCTTCATAATCTTTAAATTGGCTAATTGAAATAGTTGTCATGTTCATATCCATCCTTTCGCTTATCGAGCGCTACTCTTGATATAGTTTTCCACTCGATCGAGCGCTTCTAGTACTCGCTTCAATTCTGTTGCATAAGACAAGCGGACGTAATCATCCTGCCCAAAGCCCGATCCCGGCACGAGCGCGACGAATGCTTCACCGAGCACTGCTTCGCACCATGCGTCGACCGAGTCGTAGCCGCTCATCGACGCGGCTTGTTTGGCGTTGGCGTATAAGTAGAATGCCCCTTGCGGTTTTAGGCACGTGATGCCTGGTATGTTGATCAATCGCTCATAGACGATCTCGAGGCGCTCTTCAAATGAGACCCGCATCATCTCGACATCATCTTGCGAGCCGTTGTAAGCCTCGACGGCCGCCGCTTGGGCGATCGACGTCGGATTCGACGTCGAGTGCGATGCGAGGTTCGTCATCGCTTCGATGATCGTCTTGTCTCCGATCGCGTACCCGATGCGCCACCCGGTCATCGCATGTGACTTCGAGACCCCGTTGATGATGATCGTCCGCTCACGCATGTCAGGAAGCGTGGCGATCGAGACGAACTCGCTATCGCCATAGATGAGCTTCTCATAGATTTCGTCACTGACGACGAGCAGGTCGTGGCGCTTGACGACTTCGGCGAGTGCGACCAACTCTGACTCCGTATAGATCATACCGGTCGGGTTGGACGGGCTATTCAAGATGACCGCTTTCGTCCGGTCTGTGATGGCGGCTTCAAGTGACTCTGGCGTCAGTTTGAACGTCGTCGCCTCGGTCGTCTCCACGTAAACCGGGACACCGTCGGCAAGTTTCACTTGTTCCGGATAACTCACCCAATACGGGACCGGGATGATGACTTCATCACCTTCGTCGAGAATCGCTTGGAACAAGGCGTATAACGCATGTTTCGCCCCTGAGGCGACCATGACCTCGTTACGCTCGAACGTGAGGTCGCTGTCGCGTTTCGTCTTCTCGATGATGGCATCTTTTAAAGCGACCGTTCCGCCTGAAGGCGTATACTTCGTATCGCCGTCACGTGCAGCCTTGCATGCGGCCTCAATAATTCGTTCAGGCGTATTGAAGTCCGGCTCACCGGCCCCGAGCCCGATGACGTCTTGTCCCGAAGCTTTCAATGCTTTCGCTTTCGCCGTGATCGCGAGCGTCGTCGAAGGTGTTAACTGTTTTACACGTCTTGCCAATAGATGTTCCATCGATATCCTCCTCTAATCTCGTTCAGTTCGAATCCGCCAGTTGGACCCGTCTTATAAAGTCTCCGGTTTGAAGCGTGTAATAGGAATACGTATACGTCGCCCCTGATTTCGTCACGACTTCGATGAGCGCACGCTCGTCAAACCCGTACTTACAACTGACGAGCGTACCACCGGTCTCCTCGAGCGAATCGGCACAGACTTTATCTAAGTCGACCGACTCGATCTCACGCGTCTCGAGCGGTTGCTTACTGTCGACCGGCACGAACAGGACACGGTCCGTCTCCTCGAAGACGACGTACGGTTCCGTCCCGTTAAAGAGCTCAGCCCGTTCGATCCGGACTGTCGGCTGTTCGGCCTCAAGACGATCGCGCGCTTCCGCGATCATGTTTTGTTTTGTCCGTTCCGTATGACCGACCGTGAACCAATAAATCCCACTAAACACGATGACGACACCGATGAGTGCCGTCATAAGAGCAATCACTACTTTTGTCCTCCGCGTCATTCTGTCCGATAGATGGTGAACACCATCTCTTCTTTCTTCGGATCATTCACTTTTTTCTCTAGTGCAAGACCGAACATCAAATCTTGGCTCTTTAGTGTACGATTCAATAGGTCGACGATTTTGTACACGTCTGCCGTCGGCTCGATCCGAACGGTCGCGAGCGTCTCAATATTCGAATTCATGTTTACTCCTCCTTCAAAACACTATACCCATCATTATAAAGCGATAATTTCACGCTGCCTAGCGTTATCTCTGATTTCCTAGAGTCGTCTCTTCTTTCTCATCTAAAAACAGTTCGAGCTCGGCCAGTGACGTCTCGAGCGATCCTTCG
This sequence comes from Exiguobacterium sp. SH31, assembly GCF_001816105.1. NCBI lineage: Bacteria > Bacillati > Bacillota > Bacilli > Caryophanales > Exiguobacterium > Exiguobacterium sp. SH31. Next base: position 9,957 of record NZ_LYTG01000109.1, on the reverse strand, counting down.
ATCCGGTCGACAGCCGGTAGACTATTGAGAAACTGTTTCCCGTAACGCGTCGTCTCGACACGGCGGTCGAAGACGAAGATAGCGCCGTAATCCTCTTTCGAGCGAATGAGGCGACCGACGCCTTGTTTGAAGCGGATGACCGCTTGCGGAAGTGACAGTTCGAAAAACGACGACTTCCCGGTCGCTTCAATTTTTTCGGACCGCGCCTGAATGACCGGTTGGTCGGGCGGGGCGAACGGGAGACGCACGATGACGAGGCAGGTGAGCGCTTCTCCCGGGATATCGACCCCTTCCCAGAAGCTGGCCGTCCCGAACAAAATCGACTGATCGATTCGTTTGAACTGCTTCGTCAAACGGCTGCGCGAGCCGCCGCTGACGCCTTGGGCAAGCAACGTATACGCGTCGTCTAGCTGATGTCTCACCGCCTCGTGCGTCAAACGTAACAGCTCGTTCGACGTGAACAAGACGAGCATGCGTCCTTTCGTCACGTTGGCAATCCGGGCAATCGAAGCGGCGATTTGATCGACGAAATGCGGTAACGGCACTTCGTTGATCAACGGGATGTCTGACGGGACGAACAATTTTGCCTGTTTCTTGAAGTCAAACGGCGAAGCAAGGACGACCCGTCTCACGTCCTGCCCGTCGAGACCGAGCCTGCGCTCGATAAAGCCGAAGCGACCGGACACGGTCATCGTCGCCGACGTCAAAATCGTCGGCCGTTTCGCAAACAAGCGCTCATGGAGCAACGGTCCGATTTCGACCGGTTGCGTATAGACCGAGGTCAATTTGCGGTTGGCCAAGTTCAACTCGACCCAACTGACAGCGTCATCGTCGCGGGTCAGCATCGTTTCATACAGCACGCTCTCAATCTCTCGCACGTCACCGATGAACGCCTTCAAGTCACCGATCACGGCGCGTTGCTTGAACGTCATATGCTCTTTATGCTCATCGAGAAGACGAAGCATCTGCCGGAGCGACATCCGAAGCGTCCGCAAACGGTTCTCAAGCCGCTTCGCCACTTCACGGATCGGTCGGAACACGTCACCTTCCCGTTCGAAGCGAACGGTTTGCCGTTGATCTTTTTTCTTGCCGAGCGACTGGAGCGCCGTCAACAGGTCGTCTAGTTCGACATCGACTTGGGCTAACGCCTGGTCGGTCTCTTTACTGAACGCTTCCGTCTCTTCGGACACGGACGTCAAGTCGGCAAGTTGCAGCAGCCGGGAATGGAACTTTCCGTCGGCCCCGTAGCCGAACCATTTGAATAAGCGATCGAACTGGATCGCGTCGAACGTGACGCCGAAATGATGCGAGGCGACCTCTTCGACTTGATGCGCCTCGTCCAAGATGAGCGGCGTGTCGGTCGGGAGAATCCCGGCCTGATGCTGCAGATCCGAAAAGAGCAACGCGTGATTCGTGACGATAATGTCCGCCTCTTTCGAACGCAGGACGGCCCGCGTGAAGAAGTCACGGCTATACCAAGGATCGAAGCGGCCGAAGTCCGTTGCCGCGTCGGCTTGAATGAGCCGTTTGAACGAGGCCGGTCCTTGTGTCGCCGCTCCAGGGAGTGACAACTCTTCCAAGTCCCCTGTCTCCGTCTCGGTCAACCAGACGAGCACCATCGCCTTGCACATCGCCGAGAGCATCCCGTCATTCGTCTCCTCGAGCACCATCTCAAACTTCCGGAGATCGATATAGTTGCGTCTTCCTTTCAAAAGCGTGAACTCGATTTCCGGGAAAATAGCTTTTAAGATCGGCAAGTCCCGGTTGAGCAGCTGTTCTTGTAATTGGATCGTATGCGTGCTGACGACGACCGGTCGTTTCGTCTCAAGGGCGTGATGCGCGCTCGGGATCAAGTAGGCTAACGTCTTGCCTGTGCCGGTCCCGGCCTCGATGAGAAGCGTCGCCTCATCGTCGAGCGCCTTATAGACGTGCCGCATCATCTCGAATTGACTTTGTCTCGGTTCGAATTGGTCGAACAGTGACGGAAGCGTCTCTTCGATCGTCCGATGAAGAAACGGTTCGAACGGTTTGCGCTCGACCGCCGGCTCAAACGAATCAGTCAGGCGACGGAGTGCGATTTTCCGGTGGATATCGTACGTCGTCTCGTCATCTGGCCGAATACCGATCTCGACGATGAGATCATCGAGCAACGGCTCGATGTTGCTCGTCCACGACTCGGACAGACGGCGCAACTGTTTTAGCGTCACGACCGGTAGCGTCCGCAGACGATTGAGTTGTTGAATAAACAACTCCGCGGTCGCCTCGGCGTCGCTGAGGGCGCGGTGCGCGTCCGTGTGCACCAAGTCGAACGTGTCGGCGAGTGACTCGAGCGCGTGGCTTTCAAGTGTCGGATACAAGATGCGCGCGAGTTCGACCGTATCGATGGCCCGCCCTTGGAAAGGTAAATATCCTGCCAGTTCTAAACTCTCATTTAAAAAATTCAAATCAAACGAAACGTTGTGGGCAACGAACACTCGCCCATCTAACATCTTCCAAATATCAGGGATGACGTCTTCAAACGTCGGCGCAGACGCCACATCCTGATCTGTTATCGTCGTCAACTGCGTGATAAAAGGAGGGATTGGACGACTCGGTCGAATCAACGTACTGTAGCGCTCAATCACTTCACTACCTTGTACGACCACCGCCGCGAATTCAATCAGTTCATCGCCGGATTTGACGGAATGACCGGTCGTCTCTAAATCCACTATCACATAAGTGTCCATAACATCCATCCCATCTTCGGCACGCTCGTGCTTTCTGTCTCTTTCTGTCTGTCTCATCTTACCATAGAACGATGCACGAAAAAACGGGGTTGCCTCTAAGGGCATCCCCGCTCTGTTCATAGAATCGTATGTGCGATTTCTTCGTACAACAGTTGATCGACTTCGTTGCGATCGTTCAACACCGCAACTTTCGGACGATGCGATCTCGCCTCTTCAGCCGTCATCTGACCGTAGGCCATAATGATGACGACATCGCCGACTTGGAAATGGCGGGCCGCTGCCCCGTTTAGGCAGATGACGCCTGAACCGCGCTCACCCTTGATGACGTATGTCTCAATGCGGGCGCCGTTATGGTTGTTCGTGATGTGGACGTGCTCATTTTCCATAATCCCGACCGCGTCCATCAAATCCTCATCGATCGTAATCGAGCCGACGTAGTGTAAATTCGCCTCGGTCACGGTCGCCTTGTGTAGCTTGGCGTGCATAAATGTTCGAATCATTTGATTCACCCTCTCTTCCAAATCGTATTATCAATCAATCGGGCGCGTTCAAACTGCACCGCCACTGCAATCAACAGTTCTGTCGACGAGTCTGTAACTTGCGAAAGCGTCGGATAGTCGACTAGTTCGACATAGTCGATCGTACTGTTCGGGATTGCCGACAGCCGTTCGACGAGTCGTTCTTGTACCGACGTGATCGCGTCCCCTTCAGTCAACGCGTCACGCGCCTCGATGAGTGCTAGATTGATGTCGCTCGCGTCAATCCGTTCCGTTTCAGACAAGTAGACGTTACGCGACGACTTGGCGAGTCCCGAGTCCTCACGAATGATCGGACAGCGGATAATTTCGACCGGCACGAAATAGTCCCGGACGTACCCCTCGATCAGTGCGACTTGTTGGGCGTCCTTCAAGCCGAAGTAAGCACGCGTCGGCAGCACCAAGTTGAACAGTTTTGAGACGACCGTCAACACACCGTCAAAATGACCGGGCCGGCTGGCGCCGCATAAGACGTCGGCTCCGGTACGCACCGTCACGCGCGCCATATCGAGCGGATACATCGTCGCGGTATCCGGATAAAATAGTACGTCTACCCCCGCTTCTCGCGCCAACTGTTCGTCCCGTTCAAAATCTCTCGGATAACGATCGAGGTCTTCATTCGGCCCAAATTGGGTCGGATTGACGAAGATGCTCATGACGACGCGATCATTCTCGCGTTTGGCCGCCTCGACGAGACTCAAGTGTCCTTCATGCAGGTAACCCATCGTCGGCACAAAGCCGACGGTCAACCCGTCGGACAGAGTTTCACGTAACGACATCGGATCGGTGACGATCCTCATGCTTTGCCACCGTACAACGTGTCGAGCAGCGTCTCGTCCATCGTGAACGTGTGGCGTTCGAGCGGGAACGAGCCGTCTTTCGTCGCTTGGACGTAAGAGCCGATGGCACTCGTCGCGACCGCGTTCACGTCGGCGTACGCCTCGACAAATTTCGGGAGACGGTCGACGCCATACTTCAAGACGTCGTGATAGACGAGCACCTGCCCATCGACGTCGGCACCGGCACCAATCCCGATGACCGGGATGTGAAGCGCTTCGGCGATTTTTTTAGCGAGTTGATGCGGCACACACTCGAGAACGAGCATTTTCGCCCCGACCCGTTCGGCCTCGAGGCTGTCGTTGATCAGTTGCTCGGCATCCTCAAGCGACTTCCCTTGGACTTTATAGCCTTCGAGCACGCCGACCGATTGTGGCGTGAGCCCGAGATGGGCGACACACGGCATGCCGACTTTCGTCAATCGTTCGATCGTCTCGAGCACTTCGCCCGCCCCTTCAAGTTTGATGGCGTCGGCGTGTCCGTCTTGGAACAATGTCGCCGCCGCTTGAAGCGTTCGGTCGAAATCACCGTGATACGTCGCGAACGGCATATCGACGACGACGAACGTGTCCTTCGCCCCGCGGCGCACCGCTTTGGCATGGTGGACCATATCATGAATCGTCACCGGGATCGTCGAGTCGTAACCGAGCACGACCATTCCTAGTGAGTCTCCGACAAGAATGATGTCCACTCCCGCCGCTTCGGCCAGTTTCGCCGACGGATAATCGTAAGCGGTCAACATGACCAACTTCTCTTCTTGCTTCATCTTTTTCAATAATGAAGTCATCGTATGCATATGTTCTCCTCCTAAATGTGGAGACAGGAAAGGAAAAACGCCTTCTTACACGATTGGCAAGAAGGCGCACGAAAACGAACTCAAGGTTGAGTGTCCTTCTGTCCCTGTCAAAATGATCAAGGCAGACAATTAACTAAAACGACGGTCTGCAATTCCGGTACACTTCTTGCGATAGCGTCCGACACGTTCATTATAGACCACGAATACGTTTCCATCAATCATTCCAGACTGCGATTTCAGCGGAATAGATGGCTTCGATGGCACCATGACGCTCGAGCAGGAGCGCCCCCTGTTCTGAGATGCCGCGCATGACACCGCGTTTAGACTCCCCCGAGGCGGTCAACGTCACTTCTTCATTCAAATAAGCGGCGTGCTCTAGCCAGTTGTCGCGGACCGGGCCGAACCCGGATTCGAGCAACGCGTCATATTCGGTCTCGAGCTCGGCTAATAGATCGGCGAGCACTTCACTGCGTCGTAACGCGACGCCGGTCTCCAATTTGATCGACGTCGCCCGGTGAACCAGGTCAGTCGGGATCGACTCCGTATTGACGTTCAATCCGAAGCCGAGGATGACGGCTTGGATGCGGTCGCCTTCAGTTTGCATCTCGGTCAAAATCCCACCGATCTTCTTCCCGTTCACGAGAAGGTCGTTCGGCCATTTGATAAATGCCGGGACGCCTTGTTGCCTTAGCGACCGGGCGAAAGCGCTCGCCGCCATGAGCGTCAGCTTCGACGCTTCCCGAATCGGTAGCGCCGGACGAAGGATGATACTAGCCGCGATATTGACGTGGCTCGGGTTGTGCCAACTGCGCCCAAGTTGGCCGCGCCCTGCCGTCTGTTCTTCGCTGATGACGAGCGTCCCCTCAAGCGCCCCTTTTTGAGCGAGTTCGTGGGCGATGCGCTGCGTCGTGTCGACTTGGTCGTAGGCGTAGACGTGTTGCCCGAACCGGCCGTGCCGGAACGAGACGAACGCCGGTTCATCGAGCCGGTCCGTCCGTCCGAACAGTTGATACCCTTTACGCGGGATCGTTTCGATGTCGTAACCGTCTTGTTTTAACGTCTCGATGTGTTTCCAAATGGCGGTACGTGAAATATTTAATTGGCGGGCCAATTCCTGTCCGCTCCACACCGCCCCGTCTTGGAGCAAGTTTAAGACCTTTCCTCTCGTTGAAGCCACATGACCGCCTCCTCTCGTAACGTTTGTTCCTCGTTAGCTAACTCGCCGAGGACGACGCGCCGTTCGAGGTCGGCGAGCAAGTGCTTGATCCGTGCGCCGCTCGCCCCGACCTGAAGCGCATCGCGACCGTCGAACCGGAGCTCCCGCCGTGACTGGATCGGGAGCACACGTTTCAAGGCGTCGGACGATTCCGTGCTCCCGGTCATCCGCAAATACGTCTCGAGCGTCGCTTGAGACGTCTCATATACGGTGAACGTATCGAGCCCGGAGTCGAACAGGTTGGCCAATACGCCCGCTTCCCGCTTCAAGGCGTTCGAACGCTTCCATGGCGAGAGCCAACGGATGTCTCCGGCGTGATAGACGAATAGCGCCCAGCCTCCGACCGCGTTGATTGGTGCCCGTCTGTCAGCGATAACACGATGGACGAGCTGTTTGGACACGTCCGGTAAGTACTGATGGATGCCGAGCTCGACGAGGTCGGTCAGCGCTCGGCGGTAAGCAGGTCCCGTCATCAACTTCTCGAACTCAATGGCGATGCGTTCCATCGCGATGTCTTGTAATTTGTGGCCGAGCGTCCGCGCCGCGTTCCGCACATCATCAGCGAGCGTGAAGTCGAGCTGGGACATGAACCGAAACGCACGCATGATCCGGAGCGCGTCTTCGTTGAAGCGTTCATACGGGCTCCCGACGGTCCGGATAATCCGCGCCTCGAGGTCAAGCCGGCCGCCGAACAAGTCGACGACGTTGCCGTCATGGAACGCCATAGCGTTCATCGTGAAGTCGCGGCGCAACATGTCCTCTTCGAGCGTGACGCCGAGCGAGACGTGGTCGGGGCGTCGCGAGTCCGAATACGTCCCTTCCGAACGGAACGTCGTCACCTCGAACGGATGATGATCGAGGATGACCGTGACCGTCCCGTGATCGATTCCGGTCGGGACCGATTTCGGGAACAGTTTCATGACGTCTTCCGGGAACAACGACGTCGCGATATCGATGTCGTCGGGAAGCGTGCCGCGCACGTAGTCACGAACGGCACCGCCGACGATGTACGCCTCGCCCCCGTGGTCGTTGATTTTTTTTATGATTTGTTTCGCATACTCCCATTCTGTCATCGGCGCACCACCTGTTCGTATAGTCGTTCATATTGCGTGACGATGTCTTTAGACGCGAACTGTCTCGCTTTCACGAGACCGCCGGCACGCAGTTTCGCATGGAGCGCATCGTCGAGCAAGATCGCTTCGAGCGCGGTCGTGGCCGCTGTGACGTCGCCGCGCGCGACGACAAAACCGTCCACTCCGTCCGTGATCACTTCCGGCAAGCCCCCGGCATCGCTGACGACCGATGGGACACCTGTCGCTAACGCCTCGAGGGCGACGAGACCGAACGCCTCTTTGTCCGACAACAGAAGATGGACGTCGCTGATCGACAACAACGCCGCGACTTGTTCTTGTTTCCCGGCGAAGATGACACTGTCTTCGAGCGCCATCTCGCTCACGAGTCGACGCATCGCCCCCATGAGCGGTCCGTCACCGACGAGGAGCAACTTCTTGCCCGGGACGTTCATCCGCTGGAACGCCTCGAGCACGAGGTCGATCCGCTTCACTTGTCGGAAGTTCGAGATATGGATGACGACGCGGTCGGCTGCTGACAAGCCGTAACGTTCACGGAGCGACGGCTCGGCTTGCGGCTGATAAACCGATTCGTCGATAAAGTTATGAATGACATCGATCTCAAGGCCTGCATCAATCCGCTCAAGCGTCTCGCGCTTCAAACTGTCGGACACGGCCGTGATCGCGTCCGACTGGCGTAAACCGTACAGGATCGCCGGTTTCAACTCTTCATCTTCCCCGAGCACCGTAATATCGGTGCCGTGGAGCGTCGAGACGATCGGTGTCTTGCTCTCGGCCATCTCACGTCCGAGCGCGGCACAAACTGCATGGGGCACCGCATAGTGCGCGTGGATGACGTCGAGGCCGAACGCACGGATGACGCTCGCGATCTTCGAGGCGAGCGTGATATCGTACGGCGGATAGCGGAACACCGAGTACTGGTTGATTTCGACTTGATGGAACGTGATGTTCGGATGATACGCATTCAACCGGAACGGGATGCTCGACGTGATGAAATGGACGTCGTGCCCCCGGTCGGCGAGTTTCATCCCGAGCTCGGTCGCGAGGATGCCTGAACCCCCGACCGATGGGTAACAGAGGACTCCGATACGTAGCTTCATGCGAGCTCACCCGCCCGCGTGACGACGTATGGTTTGACGGTCATGAGCCCTTCGGCGTAGTCCGTGCCGATCAAGCTACCGAAGTGACGGTCTCGCGCGACGACGCGGTCGACGTACGCATCGGTCAATGGTGTGTCGACGCCGTCAACTGGTGTGAATTGACTTGCGTATGACGTCAACGCGTCCACTTTTTTATCGAGCGTCGCCGTGATGTCGATGCAGACGTCCGGGCGCACGTGGGCGTTGATCATGTATTGATAGACGCTGTCCGGACGGTAAGCCGGGACGTCAGACATATATTTGCGAATCCCGGCGTTGAACAGCGCCTCTTCAACGAGACGGGCGCACGCCCCGTGGTCGGGATGGCGGTCGACGCCGTACGGATAGAGCAGATGCGTCGGTCGTTCGGTCCGGATCAAGCGGACGAGCGCTTCAATTTGGTCGGCTGTCCCGAGCAGGCCACGGTCAGGGAAACCGAGATTGATGCGACGGACGCCAAGAATTCTATCGGCTGTCGCCGCTTCCTGTGCCCGCGTGACGACATCGCCGTTCGACGACAGTTCAGCCCGCGTCAAATCGACGTACAGGACTGGGACGCGATCACCCGTCCACTGGGCTGTCATGCCGGCGATGCCGATTTCGATATCGTCCGGATGGGCCCCGATTGCTACTATTTTCATAAAAAATCACCTCTTCTGTGAAAAGTATATCGGACTCACTGTCGAATGTCATATGTTCAGGGTAGGCAATCCACAGGTTTTTCGAGTACGCTTATGGATGGGAGGTGAACCACATGACGGTACAATTACCGATTCGGTTTCGCAATATATTCTTTATTCTCATCGGTTCATTCATTTTTGCGTTCGGCGTGTTTCATTTTAACGTCCAAAACAATTTGGCCGAAGGCGGTTTCACCGGGATCACGTTGATTCTGCGCGGCTTGTTCGGTTGGTCGCCATCGATCACGAACTTGGCGCTCAATCTGCCGCTCTTCTTCGTCAGCTACAAGCTGCTCGGGCGGACGACGTTCATCTATACGCTCGTCGGGACGTTCAGCTTTTCGCTCTGGTATGGGCTGATCGCCAAGTACTCGAACCTCGTCATCGATTTGACCGATGACATGGTGCTCGCGAGTTTATTCGCCGGTCTGTTCATCGGCGTCGGTCTCGGCATCATTTTCAACAACGGCGGGACGACCGGGGGCATCGATATAATCGCTCGCCTCGTCCAACGTTACGTCGGTTGGTCGATCGGCAAGACGTTCCTCGTGTTCGACTTTTTCGTCATCGTCCTCAGTTTGACGTATCTTGACATCCGCGAGGCGATGTATACGCTCCTTGCCGTCTATATCGGCGCCCGTGTCATCGATTCGATGCAGGAAGGCACATATGCCGGTAAGGCCGCGATGATCATCAGCGACCACCGGACCGCCATCGCCGACGGCATCCACGCGACGATGAACCGCGGGACGACCCGTCTGCTCGCGAAAGGCGGCTATTCGAATAAAGAGCTCGAAGTGATTTACGTCGTCGTCGGACGCAACGAGGTCAACCGCCTCAAGACGATCGTCAAACAGATCGACCCGCACGCTTTCGTCACGTTCCATCACGTATACGAAGTCGGCGGCGAAGGGTTCACGTTCGACGAGAATCGCG
>NZ_LYTG01000108.1:0-28260 GCF_001816105.1 Exiguobacterium sp. SH31 | reverse complement strand
AAACCGCTTCCGAGCGGGGACGAGACCGAGATCGTCCCGTTCGCCAAATCAGCCTCGAGCTCACCGACGATCCGATACGTCTCGTCCTCACCGTCTGGCAGTTCCTGAATCCACACTTTCACTCCGAAACCGACGCGATCCGTCGGCGCATCATCCTCGATCATCGCGTCGGCAAGCACGCGCTCGAGTTCAACAATTTTCGCCTCGATACGCTCCTGTTCCCGGATCGCTTCAAAGTACGTCACGTCTTCCCTGAAGTCGCAAAATTTGCGCGCCGTCTTCACTCGTTCAAGTGCCTCGCTCCGACCGCTTCCGCGGAGCGCCTCGAGTTGTTCGATGAGACGGAGACGGCCTGACTTCGTCAACTGTGGTTTTGACATACACTTACCCTCCTCATACAAAAAAAATCCCGTCAGTCGACGGGATCGATTCTATTCATCGCGTGGCATAAAGACGATCAGTGCCAGACGGATCAGTTCGGCAACCGCAACAAGTGTCGCTGCGACATAAGTCCAAGCAGCCGCGTTCAACACTTTACGGGCACCTGACTCTTCCGTCGCGGTCACGATCCCGTGACTCGTCAATTCGGCCATGGCGCGTTTCGAGGCGTCAAATTCGACCGGGAGCGTGACGAGTTGGAACAAGACCGCCCCGAGCATCATGACGACACCGAGCTGGGCGAGTCCCATCGCACCTAAGAGGAAACCTCCTATGAGCAACGGGAACGACAAGTTTGACGTGATGTTCACTACCGGCACGAGCCGATGGCGGACACGCATCATCTTGTAATCGGTTGCGTCTTGGATAACGTGGCCGATCTCATGGGCCGCGATCGCCGCCGACGAGATTGTCGCCCCTTGATATACTTCTCGTGACAAGCGGACGACTTTATTTGTCGGGTCGTAATGGTCACTCATCAAACCGTCGACCATCTCGATGCGGACATCGTGCACACCGTTTTGTTTCATGATGAAGTCAGCGACTTGAGCGCCGGTGACACCGCTTTGAATCGGTTGTTGTAAAAACTTTTTGTACGTACTTTTCACTCGCATCTGAGCCCATAACGGGATGAGCATGATCAGCGCGAGATAGAAAATATAGCCACCTAATGACATTTTCTATATCACCTCTGCGTATATTTGATATCTCGATTTTACATTCTTATGAACTTATTATCAAGCGAAGCGCGCAGGATGAGTCGGTATCCCACAAAAAAACATATTCCCGTCAACCAGAACGACCCGTAGCCGATCCACATAATATGCTCGGCGAGCGACGGATAACGCGGCCATTGTCCGAGCACGTAGTCGACGACGTCGTTATGGATGACCCAGATGAGCGTCAAGACGAACGACGACATGGTCCAACGCATGAACGGGGCGTATAGAAACGCTTGGACCGCCATCGCGCCGTGAGACAGCATGAGCATGACGGCCATGAGCACGATGAACGTATCCGCGTCGTCTCCTAGCTTCATGAGGAACAAGACGTTCATGACGACGGCCCATACCCCGTATTTGACGAGTGTAATGAAGGCGAGCGTCTCGATGAGCGGTGAACTTTTTTTGAGCAGCCACAGCGCCAGGACGATTGTGAAAAATAGTGACGCCGTCGGGCTGTCCGGTACGAACGGCCAATAGATGAGCGGCGTGTCGCGAAGCTGTGGTTCATACCAGACGTATCCGTAAATCGTGCCGAGCAGATTGACGATGAAGAGGAACGTTAAAACGGCTTTATGTTTTAGAAAGGGAAGCAACAGCGTATAGTTCATGAAATTATTCCGTCCTTTTTTCTTTATTGTAGCTTTCGTTGCCGATAAGTAAAAGAGTGTAGCCCATAAAGGACTACACTCGATTGCTTACTGATTATTTTCGCCGCCTTCACCGTATGAAGCGATGAACTCGGACATGGCTTGAAGGTCTTCATCCGAACCGTCCCACTGACCGGCCGGCATCGTACCGACACCATTGACCGCGATATCCGCGATCTCTTCAGCCGTGTAGACCGTTCCGACGAGTCCTGGAGCTGCCGCCCCGCCCTCGAGGTTTTGACCGTGGCAGTTCACACAAGATTGGGCTGCATAAATCTCATAGCCAGGTGCGGCTGTGTCGATTTCAGGTCCTTCGCCCGGAACTTCAAGAATCCCTTGCTCATGAACTTGATCCCAATGCGTCGTTTGAACAGATTCCCACGTCAAGTACATGATCGAGAGAATCCCGAGCAGCATGAAGCTGATCGCGACCGGTCGTTTGGCCGGACGACGTTCGAGTCCTTGATCAAGCCAAGGTGCGATCAAGAGAGCCGTGAACGCGACTCCAGGCAAGATGACCGTTCCAAGCAGGATCCAGTCTCCCGCCGCGAATTGGTACTTGAGCAATTGATACAAGAACAAGAAATACCAGTCTGGTAATGGAATGTATGACGTGTTCGTTGGATCGGCAATATTTTGGAGCGGTGCTGCCTCGACGATTGTCAAGGCGATGAATCCGATCAAGAAGACCGAACCGACCATCCACTCTTTAAGCAAGAAGTTCGGCCAGAACGCTTCAGTGCGTCCTGGATATTCAGAATAGTCTTTAGCAATATTTTGTTTCCGATTCCCGATTCCTACTCGAGAGTCGGTTACAAATTTCATCCCTTTACCGCGATGCATATCGTTTCTCCTCCTTTTTGTCTTCGAATCGGCTTATAGCGGTCCAGAAATTCCTTGTTTACGAATCATCAGGAAGTGGGCTCCGAGGAGTCCGAACAAGGCCGCCGGTAAGAAGAAGACGTGAATGGCGAAGAAGTTCGTGAGCGTCCGTGCCCCGACGATCTCACCACCGGCGAGAAGGGTCTTGGCGATTCCACCAATGACAGGAACACTTTCGGCAATTTGAAGCGTAACTTTCGTTGCGAACAACGCTTTCATATCCCAAGGCAACAAGTAACCTGTAAGACCGAGCGCCAAGACGACGAAGAACAAGAGGACTCCGACGACCCAGTTGAGTTCGCGTGGTTTCTTATACGACCCGGTGAAGAACACGCGGAGCGTGTGTAAGAACAACATGACGATCGCGACCGATGCGCCCCAATGGTGCATCCCACGAACGATTTGTCCGTGTGCGATTTCGTTCTGTAAGTAATACACCGATGCGTGGGCATTGATGATATCTGGAACGTAGTACATCGTCAAGAACATCCCTGACAGAATTTGAATCACGACCGTGAAAAATGTCAGACCGCCGAAGCAATAAACAAATGCTGAAAAGTGATGGGCAGGGTTGACGTGTTCCGGTACTTCATGGTCAGCGATGTCGCGCCATAACGGCGTGATGTCGACGCGTTCATCGACCCAATCATAAATTTTTTGTAACATCGACTATTTCCCCCTCTCACAACTGTGCGACTGGACTGCCCAAGTATAGGAAGCCGTCTTTTTCTTCTTTTTCATAGCGTGCCAACGGTGATGTCGGAGGTGTACCCGGAATGTTCGTTCCGTCTTTTTCGTAACGTCCGAAGTGACACGGACAGAAAAACTCTGACGGTCTTGTCGGATCTCCACCATAACCTACTTGACAGCCAAGATGCGTACAGATAGGAGAGAGTGCGATTATTTCACCGTTCTCGTCTTTGAACACCCATGCTGAAAGTGTTTCTTCAAATTCATACCAAGCGTCTTGCGTTTGTTTTTTAAAGTCGACACGTTGCGGCTCAGTCGTGATGTCGTCAAGACTCATGACCTTCACTTTGTCACCCGCACCCGATTTTTTCAAGACCGGATCGATCGCAAAGTTGACCATCGGACTGATCAATGTTGCCGCCATAAAGCCACCTACACCAGTTAACGTATACGTTAAGAACTGACGGCGTGTGACTTTTGACCCATTTTGAGCCATTTGGTTCCCCCCTCATTCGTGTGCATAACCCCATAATTCTTTATGCATTCTTCACAAAAATTTCTCACTCACCAAAATAGTATATCAATAAAACCTCTACGTCAACCGCTTCATGTCGCCATCCAACGGCCCGAAAGCTCTGTAATGACTTGTGTCGCAAAATTTTGGACCATCGTGTGCGACTGCTCCCCCGACATGCCTTTTAAGGCAAGTGGCGGAACGAATATGATCGGTAACTCGAACGCTTTGAAGCGAACGTCTGAAGAGATGAACAACACGTGGGCAAACCCGGCCGTCGTTGCTTTTGCCATGACTGCGCATGCAAGTTCGTACCCGGCCTCGACATCGAGATAGCTAAGCGTCGGATTCAGCATCGTCCGTCCAGACAGCTGTCGTTCGGTTTCAAGCGCCACCGCTTGGACGACCTCGTAGCTTTCGGCTTTACGCACCATCTCCTCATCAAACGCCAGTTCGACGAGTGGGACGATGAGCGTATCGACGTATTGGCGTTCGGTCAGCGATTTCAACGCATCCATGCCATCGAACCTCATCTTCCTCCTCCTCTCTTTAGAAGACATACATCATCATGTCCATTGTAGCGTACCTACATTCGCTTCCTCTCGAAAGTTATGAACGAAATGTGAAATTATTGTGTATTCCTACGTCATTAATATACCAAAAAACAAGCGCTTTCCATAACGGAAGCGCTTGTTTTTCTAAAATAATTTCGATGCTCTCACTTGATGAAGTTTGCTTGTCAAATTACGAAACAGCTTCTCGTCCCGGCGATCAAGCGCCTCGTCAATCTCGACGAGCAGACGCTCTTCCTCGAACTGGGCGACCGATGCTCGAATGACCGTCTGGGCCGAGTTCGTCACTTCGTCTTTAATCTCGGCGACAGGCTCAAACGGATTGAGCTCGACGATGTCGATCCAACTCTCATCAATCATCATCCCTTGAAAGTTTAGTTCGACATAAATCGTCCCGTCGTGGAGCCGAATGTCATGGTACGCCTTTTCCGGATTGACCGTGATGAGGTCACCTCGTCGGTAACGGAACGGTTCCCCTTCGAAGCCGTACGCCGTCATGACGAGGCTGCGCGGTGAAACCGAGGCGTTCGTCACGAAATGAACGTTCCCAAGTTTTTCAGGATGTCTAAGCCAATAATCAATGATCCATTTGGCCTCTCGCTTACGAAGCGTATGATGAGCGAGGAATCGCTTTAAAAAATTCTTTTTCCGCTCGACCATATGACCCCATCTCCTTTATATTGATTAATCGCGATCCGTCAACAAGTCGATCCGCTCTTCGAGAATTTGGCGGTCGATCATATCCACGGTGAGCGCAAGCGTTTGCTCGAGCACACGTTGCGCCTTGTCACGCTGTCCTTCTTCTATCAATAGTGTAGCCCATTCAGTCGAAAATGACACGTCCTCTTTATAAACTTGTTCGATAGAAGTGTATAGATTGACGGCCTGTTCATAGTCCTCGAGTTCATAGGCGGCTTTCGCCTTGTACCACGTCATGAGCGTCGACGTCGAGTGCTCTTCGAGCGCATCGATCGTCTCGAGTACGGCTTCCATGTCTCCCGCTTCGAACAAGATTGACAACAGCAGTTCGGTCGCTTGAAGCGATTCCGGGTTCAAGGCGAGCGCTTCGCGGAGCTCATTGACCGCTTCGTCTGTGCGGCCTTGCTTCAAGAACAGCTTCGCTTTGACGGTGCGCAGCTCATCGTTATAGTCGTCACGGTCGATCCCTTGATCGATCACTTCGAGCGCTTCAGCGATGCGACCGAGTTCCTCGAGCGCTTCCGTATACGGCAAATAAAGCGATGTGAAGTCAGGGTCCATCAAGCGGAGCTCTTCGAACTGTTTGATGGCGACTTCATCACGTCCGATACGGTGGGCCGTCATCGCATGTCCGAACACGGTGTTCAGATTGCGGTTCTCTGTCTTCTCGAATTCATCGAGCGCCTCTTCAAACGAGCCGATCATCGTCAGTGCTTCAGCGTAATCGGCTTGATAATCGAGTTCTTCGGGTAATCGCAAGTGCGGTAAGCGCGCATAGAGCGGTACCGCCTGTTCAAATGAACCAATCGAGGCGTATAATTCGGCCAGTCCATAGACGAGAAGCGGCTCGTCCGGATTCGCCTGTAACGCTTCCATCAATTTCTTGACCGCGACTTCGTCAAGTCCTTGCGACTGATACAAATCAGCTAACAAGACGAGACTTCTCATGTGCGCCTCTTTGTCGCTCGCATCGATCGTTTCAAGAACGGCGATCGCTTCTTCTTCCCGATCGCTGTCGAGGTACGCTTCAGCGAGCGACAGCGCCACGTGCGGATTGCCAGCATAGTCGACATACAGCGCTGCCAGTAAATTCACAGCCCGGTCGGCAAGGCCCAGTTCGAGATATAGGTCGGCAATCGCCAACCGATCTTCGTCCGAGCCTTCTGTCTCAAGCGCTTCAAGGTGCGCCAAGGCGTGCTCGGTCTCACCTTTTTCGAGCATCTCGATTATATGGTTTAATACTGATTCGTCTAACATAATTAATTTCCTCCTACCACTTTCAGGTATTGCCGTTATTCTATCTCACGACCGAGCCGTTGTAAATCGTCACGAAAATGAGGGTAACTGATTTCAGAGGCTTCGATCCCGTCGATGACGACGGGTTCGTCGATCAGTAAAGCCGCCACTTGCAGCATCATCGATAAACGATGATCCGCATGCGAGGACACATGACCAGCCTGAAGCCGGCTCGGGAAAACGCTAAACCCGTCTTCGGTCTCGCGTATATCGACACCGAGCGCCGAGAGCTCGCTCGCGACCGTCTTGATCCGATCGGTCTCTTTCACACGCAGTTCACCCGCATCCTTTACGACTGACGGGCTCGACGCCTGCGACGCGACGAGAGCGAAGAGCGGGAGTTCATCAATTTGTCGTGGGATGGCCTCGCCTTCGAGTGTCACCCCTTGAAGTTCGCTCGTCGTCACCGTCACATCTCCGACCGTCTCTTCCCCGAGTGGTCGTAGCCGAGTGATCTCGACGGTCGCTCCCATGCGCTCAAGTGTTCGTAAAAAACCGATTCTCGTCTCGTTCAAACAGACGTCGGTCGTCGTCACGCGGCTGTTTGGGACGATGGCGGCCCCGGCCCAGAAGAAAGCAGCCGACGACGGGTCGGCTGGCACGTCGACAGTCGCCCCGTCGAGGTGACTTGACGATAGCCGGATCGTCCGCACGCCATCTTCGTTCGTGATCTCGACTCGTCCACCAAACAGAGGCAGCATCCGTTCCGTATGGTCGCGTGACAGCATCGGTTCCCGGACAATCGTCGTCCCGTCAGCGCGAAGACCGGCCAATAGGATAGCCGACTTCACTTGCGCGCTCGCGACCGGTAACGTGTAATCGATCCCGCTCAAGCGCCGCCCCTTGATCCGAACAGGGGCGAATTCGCCGTCGATGTCGGCCCCCATCTGTCGAAGCGGTTCAGTGATTCGACGCATCGGCCGTTTCGAGAGCGAGTCGTCTCCGACGAGCGTGAACTCACCCGAATATCCGGAGACGAGACCCGAGAGCAGGCGCATCGTCGTCCCCGAATTCCCGCAGTCAAGCGTGGCCGGAACGACTGACGCGACACCTTTGATTCGGAGACGCTCGTCGAGTTCTTCGACGCTTGCCCCGAGACTGCGGACCGCATCGATCGTCGAACGGCAATCTGCCCCAAGGAGCGGATTCATGACGACCGTCTCCCCGCTCGCTATCGCGCCGAATAAGATCGCGCGGTGCGTGATCGACTTATCACTCGGTACTCGAATCAATCCATTCAACCCCATCAGAACCATCCTTTCAACTGTATGTATGCTTCAGCAAGCCGCTCGGACGGCACCGCCTCAACGGTAGCCGCTTCACCGAGCAACACGAAACGGACTTGTCCATCTCGATTTTTCTTGTCGAGCCCCATCACCGTCAAATACGTCTCGAACGGTTTCCATTCAACCCGGCTGACGCGGCGCGCCCGCATCCAAGCGGCGAGCTTACTGGCCCGATCCGTGTCTCCTCCGACGAGAAAGGCGTATACCATGCCATACAGCACCGCCTCCCCGTGCGACAGCCGATACCGTTCGACCGACTCTAAAGCGTGCCCGAACGTATGACCAAAGTTGAGCCACGCCCGGACTCCATGTTCCCGTTCGTCTGCCTCGACGACGACACGTTTCACTTCAATCCCGCGCGCAAGCCACAATTCCCAGTCTAGCGTACCAACTGACAACGCCTGAAACAGTTCATCCTCGAATGAAGCAGCGAGGACGTAACGTGACAAGTAAGCATGTTTAATCAACTCACCGAGCCCGCTCAAGACGTCACGATTGCTCAGCGTCTCGAGACGGGACACGTTATAATGCACACCGATCGGTTGATAAAACGCACCGATCGCATTTTTAGACAACGGGTGGTTGACGGCGACTTTGCCGCCGATCGCTGAATCATGGGCGAGCACAGTCGTCGGTACTTGGATGTAACGGACCCCTCGCATATACACACTCGCAAGAAAACCGGCCAAATCCCCGATCATGCCCCCGCCAAAAGCAACGACGAGCGTGTCGCGGTCACAGCGTGCGGTCAACCCGTCTGTCACGAGTTTTTCAACGGTCTCGAGTGATTTCGAGCCGTCACCTGGCGTGACGACCGACCAAACAATCTGCGGATGAATGCCGGCTAGACGTTGTTTGAACACCTCGCCATGTAGCGCATCCACCGTCCGGTCTGTAATGACCCATACCGTCGAGCAAGCCGGGAAATAATCGACGCGGTCCAACCAGGCGTCGCTGTGCTCAATCGACACGTCATAAGGGACGGATGCGTCAACATGAATCGTCACCACGACCGGATTTCCTCACGATACGCCGCGACCCGCGACTGAATTCGTTTGACGGTGTCGTGTCCGAACGTCTCACACAACTCACGTGCGAGTTCGAACGCGACGACCGCCTCGACGACGAGTGACGCAGCCGGGACGGCACAAGCGTCACTTCGTTCGATTTGAGCGAGGAACGGTTGTTTCGTATCGATATCGACCGATTGCAACGGTTTGTAGAGCGTCGGAATCGGCTTCATCACGGCACTGCAGACGATTGGCATCCCGGTCGTCATCCCTCCTTCAAAACCGCCTAGATGGTTGCTCAATCTCGTATACCCGGACTCGTCATAGGCGATCGGGTCCATCACTTCCGATCCTGGACGGTACGCCATGTCAAATCCATCGCCAAAGGCAACTCCTTTGATGGCGTTGACGCTCATGACGGCGCGAGCGATGGCCGCATCGAGCTTGCGATCATATTGGACGTAAGAACCCAACCCTGGGATGACGCCATGCACTTCGGTGCAGACGACGCCGCCAAGTGAATCTCCGGCCGCTTTCGCTTCATCAATCAAACGCATCATCGCTTCACCGGACGTTTCGTCAGTCGTGCGTACGGGTGACGCCTCGATGACGGTCCGTAGTTCTTCGAGTGCTGCGTAGTGCTTCGGCGCGGACTCGATGCCGCCGATCACTTTCACATAGCTAACGAGCGACATGCCGACTTCGTCGAGCAACTGTTTGCTGAGCGCACCGACAGCGACGCGGGCCGCCGTCTCGCGGGCACTCGAACGTTCGAGCACGTCCCGAAGGTCTCGGTGGTCATACTTGAGACCGCCGACAAGGTCAGCATGTCCCGGACGAGGCCGAACGACCCGGCGCTTGATTTCAAACTCGTCGTCGACCGGCTCTGCCTGCATGACGTTCCGCCAATGCGCATGGTCTTTGTTTTCAATCCAAAACGAAACAGGGGCTCCGGTCGTCATCCCATGACGAACCCCAGCCCTCACCTCGATTTTGTCTGATTCAATTTGCATTCGGCGTCCACGGCCGTAGCCCGACTGACGTTTCGCCAACTCGCCGTTGATTGCCTCGACGTCGACGCTTAAGCCGGCAGGGACTCCTTCGATGATGACGGTCAATCCCGGTCCGTGTGACTCTCCCGCTGTCAAATAACGCATATGCGCCACCTCACTCCTCAAATTTTTCGTAGAAGAAACTTTGTTTCATCTTGTATCCGTAACGCTTCGGCTGGAAGATTTGTTCAGTCCCTCCGACGAAGAGGACCCCGCCCGGACGAAGCGAGCGGTGGAACGACTTGTACACTTTCTCTTTCGCCTCTTCCGTAAAGTAGATCAAAACGTTTCTACAGACGATCAAGTCAAAGTTACGTTCGTAGACGTCAGCGAGCAAGTTGTGCTTTTTGAACGTCACGAGTTTTTTAATCTCGTCCGAGACAAAATAGTCGTCATCTCGACGGGTGAAGTAACGATCTCGAAACTCAGGCGGCAAATCGACGAGCGCCCGTTCATGATACTTGCCTTGTTTCGCTTTTTCGATCACCAAGTCATCTAGGTCAGTCGCTGTGATCGTGAACTGGGCGGGTGACAAATGCTTCGACAATAACATCGCAAGTGAATACGGTTCTTCTCCCGTCGAACAAGCCGCGCTCCAGACCCGGAGTTTCCCTTGGCTTCTACGAATGAGCTCAGGCAACACGTCCGTCTCGAGCTGTTGCCAGCGGACCGGGTTTCGATAAAACTCACTGACGTTGATCGTCATCCGGTCTAAAAATTCGTCGTACAAACCTCGGTCTGACTCCATCGCTTTAAAATACTCGATAAATGTGGCGTAGCCCTTCTTCTCGCGGAGCGCGACCATTCGTCTTTTCATTTGTGCTTCTTTGTATAAATTCAAGTCGATTCCAGACTTTAAATAAAACTTTTTTACGAAGATCGCATAATCATTTATCACCAGTTCTAACCTCAATTCTTTCTCTTATCCTAGATCATGTCGTGTCCGAACATACGAAAGCGCTTTAATGCAAATAGAAAAAGGGACAGGAGGCCCCGTCCCTTTTATCGTCATCAAACGTGTGATGTTTCAGTCGCGAACCAGAGCGATAATTCTCTCTCGGCACTTTCTACGCTGTCTGAACCATGGATGACGTTTTGTGACATTGTCGAGGCCAAGTCGCCACGAATCGTTCCCGGCTGCGCGTCGAGTGGGTTCGTCTTGCCAATCATCAACCGAGACACGGCGACGACGTTCTCGCCTTCCCACTCCATCGCGACGACCGGACCTGACGTCAAGAATGCGACGAGTTCTCCAAAGAACGGTTTTTCCTTATGTTCCGCATAGTGCGATTCTGCAACCTCAACTGACGGCGTCAGCATTTCGAGACGGTTCAACGTGTACCCTTTGTTCTCGAAACGTGTGATGATTTCCCCAATCAAACCACGCCTCACCCCGTCAGGTTTTACCATTAAAAATGTCTTTTCCATACCCCTAGTCCCCCTAAATCAATATGTGTACCATGTACTTTATCAGTTTACACGGTCACCTTCATTTTTGAAAGGGTTTACAAGGTGTGAACTACCATTTTCGCTTGCCGATATATTCGGCAATCTCAATCAACGACCGTTTGTCTTGAATATCCGGCAGTGAATCGAGTCGCTGAATCGCTCGACTCACGTAACGGTCGATCGTGCGTTGACTTCGCTCAAGCGTCCCGTTCCGTTGCACTTCGCGGACGAGCGTCCGGGTCATCTCATCGTTCGAGGCGTTCGTGACTTGCTGCAACCGCTCATAAAACACAGGATCTTCTGATGAATAGAAGAGCGGCAATGTTTTATGTCCATGCTTCAAATCTTCACCGACGGGCTTACCGAGTTGAAAACTCTTCGCCGTGAAGTCGAGCAAATCATCCGTCATCTGAAACGCCATCCCGATATCGTAGCCGAACAATCGAAGTTGTTTGACGACGTCAGGTGACGCCCCGGAGACGACGGCCCCGGCCGCGCAACTCGTCTCGATCAAGAGTGCCGTCTTCCGGGCGATCCGGTCCAAGTACCGCTTCGGGGATTGCGCCCAGTCATATTGGTCTTGAATTTGATTGATCTCGCCGATACAGATCAGTTCCATCGTCTCCGCCATGATTTGCATCACTTCCGGGGAATCGACTTCGGACACGAGCCGAATCGCTTCCCCGAACAACGTATTACCGGTATACATGGCGACGCTCTCGTCATATCGTTCCATCACGGTCGGTTTTCCGCGGCGCAGTGTCGCGTCATCGATCACATCATCGTGAACGAGTGACGCCATATGAATCAGCTCGAGGCTCGCCGCAACTTTCGTCAGACGAATATCATTCCCAGTCCCAAATCCGGCACTGAGCAATACGAACGCCGGACGGATCCGCTTCCCCCCGGCATCTAGCAATTGTTTCGATGCGGCTTCGATCACCGGATGTTCCGTGTGGACCCGCGTCGACAAAAACCGATCAATCTGTTCGATTTCTCGGTTCATGTGGCGATAAAGTCGCTTTAAAGACATCGTTCACCACTTCTTTCCTAGGTGCATGGCGCACGCACCACCGGAAAACGCCTTGACTTCGACTTGCTCGAACCCGGCTTCTTCAAACATGCGCTTTAACGTCAACCGGTCAGGGAACTGATCCGTCGATTCTTGCAGCCACTTGTATTGATCATACGACCCGGCAAACACTTTGCCGAATAGCGGCATGACTGATCCAAAGTAAAATTTATAGAGCCCGCTGAATAGTGGTGCCGTCGGTTGGCTCGTCTCGAGACAGACCACGGTCCCGCCCGGTTTTAAGACGCGGTGCATCTCCCGGAGGACCGTCATATAATCCGGTACGTTCCGAAGGCCAAATCCGATCGTCACATAGTCGAATGAATGATCTCCGAACGGCAACTCCATCGCGTTCCCGTGAATGAGTTCGATCATCGGATAATCAGCCACTTTCTCGTGTCCGACAGCGAGCATATTTTCAGAAAAATCGAGTCCTTTGACGACCCCGGTGTTTCCGGCCGCCTCGGCGAGTTGAATCGTCCAATCGGCCGTCCCGCAGCAAACGTCCAAACATTTTGCGCCGGGGAACACTTGCATGCGCCGCATTGTCGCTCTGCGCCACCATTTATGCAGACGGAAACTGATGATCGAGTTCATCGTATCGTAGCTTGGCGAGATCGTTTGAAATACTTCATATACTTTTTGCTCTTTCTCTTTCGGTTGCAACACGTAACACCCTTTCCGTTCTAAGCGACAGCATGCGCGAGTAGTGTCGATAGCTGTTCTCTTTTTTCTTGGCGCAGTTCTGTTGCCTTCTGTTCGATGATTTCTTTCCCGTACGATGTCAAATAAGATTGACCTAGCAGTTCGGAAAACGTTTTGATTAATCCGAAGTTCGCTTCCATCCACGTCACAACAGCGACGTCCGTCCCCAAGGCGAGTGTGCACTTCGCGCCGTTCACAAGCTGCACGGTTCGACCGAAACGGTTGCTATAGTCCGCTGGAAACATCGCCAATATTTTATAAAATTGAGCCGAGGCGTAATCTCCGGCGAGCACTTTAAGTTGCCGTTCAAGGGACCCGTTCGGGCACTCCTTCACTTGATCGTGCAGCTCGAGTGCTTGATGGGCAAAATAAGTCGCGAGCACGAGCTGTCGATGTTGATGCGATTCGAGTTCAATCATGTCGATCATCCAACGAAGTAAAGGCATGTCGACTGCGGGTACAATCTCGTGTCTCGTCAAATACGGATGAGTCATACGTTGTTCGATTTGACGAGCAAGGTCGGTGACAACGCTTTCGTTTGTCAACTGTTCCATGCTATCCCCCCTCGTCCTCTTCGTTGTCATTCTGACATAGTATAGCACATTTTTGTCACATTCACGCCATGTGAACTTGCTTTCAACTACAAAAAAAGCCGCCTCTCGGCGACTTATGTATTGCTCATTATTTGACCGCATCTTTAAGCGCTTTACCTGCTTTGAAGGCAGGAACTTTGCTTGCAGGGATTTCGATATCTTCTTTCGTACGTGGGTTGCGACCTTTACGGGCAGCACGTTCACGAACTTCAAAAGTACCAAAACCGATCAATTGAATTTTCTCACCGCTTTGGAGTGCTTCAGTGATTGATTCAAACGTTGCTTCTACGATTTTCGTTGCGTCTTTTTTAGACACATCTGCTTTCTCG
Source organism: Exiguobacterium sp. SH31 (assembly GCF_001816105.1). Lineage (NCBI taxonomy): Bacteria > Bacillati > Bacillota > Bacilli > Caryophanales > Exiguobacterium > Exiguobacterium sp. SH31. Next base: position 14,301 of record NZ_LYTG01000108.1, on the reverse strand, counting down.
ACAACTGCGTTGATCAATTCAGTTTTGTTCATCACGATTCACCTCCTCTCACAGAGAGTTTACGGGATTAATCATATCGTACAAACGTTGATATGACAACATTTTTTAAGCGAAAAGGTCATAAGCGGACACCTTGCTCGACTCAATTGTTTAAAAACTCGACCTCACCTTGGTCATTAATCGTATACCCTTGCGAATAAGCCGGGGCGAACGGTGCGTCATCGTAGAGCAAATAACGAATATCCTCTCCTACTTTCGGCTCGGCATCCGTGTTCTCGAGCACGGCTTCGATGTCAGCCCGGTAATCGACGAACAATTGACCAGTCCCATCCACATAGATCGGCAACTCGTTTTCCGTGTATGGGCTCGGGATGAACGGTTCTTCAGAGACGAAAACGAGGTCGTAATCGATCGTAAACTGATTTTTTCCGAGCGATCCTTTGAACGGATATTTCCCTTCTTTGACTCGGAACGAATTGATATTCGTCTGCAGTTGTTGGAGGCGCTCGGTCACCCTCAAGTCAATCAGTTTGACCGTCGGCTCTGTCTCGGCGTCGACAAGGACGTATAAGAACAAGCCGCCCCCTTCGAAACTGTTTGCCGGCGGATCTGCCAAATAACCAGGAACGAGGCGGCTAAACTCGATCGGGTAACGTTCCATCAGCGGCGTCTCGGCCGGCTTTGTTTTGATCGGTAAGACACCGGTCGTCTCTTTGAACGAGTCGACCGCCGTCTGGACCGATTGCAACTGGTCCTCATAAGGCACGTTGTCGACCCGATTTGTTTCCGGGAACATACATCCGGCGAGCAGCGTCGCCGTCGCCAAACTGACGGCTAAAAACATTCGTTTCACGGTTTACCCTCCTGTCGGTCCAGAAGCGACCACATAAATCATAATGATCGTTCCGAATAGAAAAATCACGAATGCGACGACTCGAATGAGCACCGCAAACCAGCCTGAAAGTTTCGTGTGGCTGACTGCCACCATGAGCGCAGCGACGGCAAACGCCCCAATCCCCGCAAATGAAATCCACATCTTGATGAGTGACGGTGTCACGTCTATCCCCTCGACTTTCTCTATAAATCTTACTCCGTAATTTAGTGTAGCAAAAAAAACAAAGGAACTGAACGAAAACGTCAGTTCCTTTGCTGTTATTCGCCCTCGAAATGGAAAATTTCTTCCATTTCATGTTTTTGCGGGCGTCTCATCAACTTTTTCACTTCATCATGCGGACTTTTTCCTTCGAACAGCACGTTGTAGAGCGCTTCCGTGATCGGCATGTCGACGCCGGCTTCGCGGGCAAGTGTATGCGCTGCTTCACAGGCACGCACACCTTCGACGACCATACCCATCTGATCGAGTACGTCTTCAAGCTTCTCCCCACGTCCGATGGCGTTACCAGCTCGCCAGTTTCGGCTGTGCTGTGACGTCGCGGTTACGATCAAATCACCGATCCCGGTCAAGCCCGAGAACGAGGCCGGGTTGGCGCCGAGTTTGACACCGAGCCGAGCGATCTCGACGATGCCGCGCGTCATGAGGGCAGCTTTCGCATTGTCGCCGTATCCGAGCCCGTCGGTCATCCCGGCGGCAAGGGCGATAATGTTTTTAAGCGCGCCCCCGTATTCCGCTCCGATGACGTCAGAGTTCAAATAGACTCGGAACTGATCGTTTGTGAGCAGTTCTTGAATCTCATCAGCGACAAATAAATCCTCACACGCGATGGTGATCGTCGTCGGTTTGCGGACGGCCACTTCCTCGGCGTGGGTCGGACCCGTCAATACACCGATGGCTCGACGTTTTGACGGATCGATCTCTTCAGCGATGATCTCAGACAACCGCTTATGCGTCTTCGGTTCGATCCCTTTTGCGGCATGAACGATCGTGACCGGTTCCGTGAGCAGATCGTTCACTTCACGGGAAACCGGACGAATCGCCGAGCTCGGGACGACGAGGAAAATGATCGAGCAATCTAGAACCGCCTCTTTCAAATCGGTCGTTGCCCGGATCGACGCCGGAAGCGGCACATCTTTCAAGTAAGTCGAATTCGTATGCGACGTGTTGATCTCATGGACGTGATCTTCCTCACGTCCGTAGAGCACGACGTCGTGTCCATTGTCAGCGAGGACGAGCGATAATGCCGTTCCCCAGCTTCCTGCACCAATGACAGCTACTTTTGCCATGTAAGGCACCCCCATTACTAGTTTTTCTGACGAGCCACGATGTGAATCGGTGTACCAGTAAAGTCAAACGCGCGGCGAATCTGGTTATCTAGATAACGTTTGTACGAGAAGTGAAGCAACTCGGGATCGTTGACGAACAACACGAACGTCGGTGGCTCGATCGCCACTTGCGTCGCATAGTTGATCTTGAGTCGTTGTCCTTTGTCCGTTGGTGTCGGGTTCATCGCGACCGCGTCGACGATGACATCGTTCAACACGCTCGTCGAAATACGCTGACGGTGTGATTCGGCAACTTGATTGATGACAGGAAGAAGCGTTTGCAACCGCTTCGACGTGAGTGCCGATAAGAATACGATTGGCGCGTAGTCGAGGAATAGGAATTCCTTGCGGATCTTCTCTTCCATCTTCTTCATCGTCTTGTCGTCTTTCTCGACAGCGTCCCATTTATTGACGACGAGCACGATCGCTTTCCCTGCTTCGTGGGCAAGTCCTGCGACGCGTTTGTCTTGCTCGATGATGCCTTCTTCACCGTCGATGACGACGAGGACGACGTTCGAGCGTTCAATCGCCTTTTGGGCACGCATGACACTATAACGTTCTGTCGATTCGTACACTTTGCCGCGCTTACGCATACCGGCCGTATCGATGATGACGTACTCTTGTCCATCACGAGTGAACGGTGTATCGATCGCATCGCGCGTCGTTCCGGCGATCGCCGAGACGATAACACGTTCTTCACCGAGAATCGCGTTCGTCAAACTCGATTTCCCGACGTTCGGGCGTCCGATGAGCGAGAACTGAATGACATCTTCGTTGTATTCGTAATCGTCTTTGTCCGGCGCGAGTTCGAGGACACGATCTAACAGATCACCAAGACCGAGTCCGTGTGTTCCCGAGATCGGGAACGGGTCGCCAAACCCGAGCGAGTAGAACTCATACATGAGTTCACGCATCTCGAAGTTATCGACTTTGTTGACGGCAAGCACGATCGGCTTGTTCGAACGGAACAACAAGTTCGCGACTTCTTCATCCGCTGCCGTGATCCCTTCACGACCGTTTACCATGAAGACGATGACGTCCGCCTCATCGATCGCGAGTTCGGCTTGATGACGCATCTGAACGAGAAGCGGCTCATCGCCGACCTCGATCCCGCCTGTGTCGATCAAATGAAACTTTCGGTTCAACCACTCACCCGTACCGTAAATACGGTCGCGTGTAACTCCCGGTTTGTCATCGACGATCGATACGCGATCACCGATGATCCGGTTGAAAATCGTGGATTTCCCAATATTCGGGCGGCCTACGATGGCCACTGCTGGAATTCCCATATAAACACCTCTTTAACTTTCATTCAAAAAATTATCGTTCTTATTTGCAACTGTACAATTATAGCACAGTCGAATATTAGTGACCATACAAAAAGAAGCGGGAGTATGACTCCCGCTTGAACGACCGTCTTATTTAGAATCGTCCGAGGCGTTCTCACCTGTCAGTTCAGATACAGAGAATCCGCCTTGATCGCTATATTCGTCAAGCAGCGACTGCTCTTCATCATCGCGTGAACCGTCTTCTGATTCGAGTGCACGCATCGACAATGAGATTTTCTTCTCATCGAGATGGACGTCGAGCACTTTCACTTTCACTTCTTGTCCTTCAGACAAGACTTCAGATGGCGTCGCGATGTGTCGGTTCGCAATCTGAGAAATGTGGAGCAACCCTTCGACTTGCGGCGCGACTTCGACGAACGCACCAAACGTGACGATACGTTTGACTTTCCCCGCGATCACGTCCCCAGGTTGAATCTTGCCTTCAACCGATTCCCACGGTCCCGGTTGCGTCTCTTTGATCGACAATTTCACTTTTTCATTGTCGAGGTCAAGACCAAGTACTTTCACTTTCACTTTGTCACCTTCTGTGACGACATCACTCGGTTTTTCAACACGACTATGAGCCATCTCAGAAATATGGACGAGACCGTCGACGCCGCCGATATCGACGAACGCACCAAAGTCAGTCAGACGTTGGACGGTTCCTTCGATAATTTGACCGACCTCGAGCGATTCAAGCGTTTCCGCCTTCTTCGCACTCATCTCTGCCTCTGCCACCGCTTTATGCGACAAGATGACGCGATTTTTTTCGCGGTCCATCTCGACGACTTTAACCGTAATCGGCTTATGCAAGTATGATGAGAAATCTTCGACGAAGTGGTTTTCTACGAGTGAAGCCGGGATAAAGCCGCGGATGCCGATATCGACGACAAGACCGCCTTTGACCTTATCTTTCACCATGACTTCAAATACTTCGCCCGATTCGAATTTTTCAACGATTTGATCCCAAGCTGCCTCGGCATCTACGTCTTTCTTCGATACGACAACCTCTTCATCCGTGACCTTTTTCACTTTGACACGGATTTCGTCGTTGACATGGAGTGATTCGTTTAAATCGTCTAAATGCATGCTTGATACTTCGCTGATTGGCAAAATCGCCTCGGTTTTGTAACCGATATCAATTAACGCTTGCTTGTCCTCGATTTTGACGACGATACCGGTCACGATTTGACCTCGATTAATTTCAAAATCAGGCATATCTTTCATTTCTTCGACCATTCCAACACTACCCCCTCACGATGAGTACAAAAAGGAGCGCCCTAAGGCGCTTAACACCTAGTATAAACTTCTTATAATTCGACAGATTTGTCAAGGTGTTATCAGGTTTGTTCCTCTGATTGCAACAGATTAAACCTGAAATTAGCGAACGTTCTGTGAATGGGTCATGTACAGTTCGGCGATTGTCGCCATGATCAAATCGGCGGCGTCTTGGGCACTCGCTTTGTCCGCTTTCAGTTGCGAGAAGTCGATCGGCTCGCCGATGACGACCTTCAACTTCGAACGGAACTTGTATTTACCGATGATTGCAATCGGAAGTACGGCAGCATCAGAACGGAGCGCGAAGAAACCGACACCGGCCTGCGCCTTGCCGAGCGATCCGTCTTTCGAACGGGTCCCTTCCGGAAAGATCGAGATGACCTCGTCCTCTTTCAACTTCTGAAGAACAGTACGTAGCGCTTGACGGTCCCCTTCCCCGCGTGACACCGGGATTTGCCCGGAGCGTGTCAAAATCCGTTTTAAAACCGGGACATCGAACAGCTCTTTTTTTGCAAAAAAACGAATTGGCCGTTGCTTCGGCATGGCACTGGCCAACAAGACCGGGTCCCAGTTCGACTGGTGGTTCGAACTGACGATGATCGAGCCGTCCTCAGGTACATTCTCACGACCGACATACTCGACGCGGAAGCTGAACAGACGCATGATTCGAACGACGCCGACCGTTAACCGATACATCCCGAACGGGCCGTTGTTGAGCGGCTTCATCGTCCGACCACCTGTTCCATGAGCTGTTCAACAGCCGTGACGACACCATCGATCGACAAATGGGTCGTGTCGAGGAAGTGGGCGTCATCCGCTTGACGGAGTGGAGCGACGACGCGCTCCGAGTCCCGTTTATCACGCAAGGCGATCTCTTGTTTCAATTGTTCGAAATCGCTCGGGAGACCCTTTGACACGTTCTCCTCGTGGCGACGACGGGCACGTTCCTCGACGGTCGCGGTCATGAACACTTTCAAGTCTGCCTCAGGCAATACGTGCGTCCCGATGTCACGACCGTCCATGACGATGCCGCCGTCCCGAGCCAAGTCCCGTTGTAAATCCATAAGTGCGTCCCGGACCTCAGGCTGTCTTGCGACAAAACTGACGTTGTTCGTCACTTCACTCGTCCGAATGACTTCGGTCACTTCCTCGTCACCGTCAAACACGCGTTGCCCGCTCTCGCTCGGGACGAGACGTAACTCCATCTTGCCGATCATCTCAGCGAGGGCGGGGCCGTCTTCTAATCCGACGTGTTGCTCGAGCGCGCGATATGTGACAGCCCGGTAGATTGCCCCGGTATCGATGTACACGTAACCTAACTTTTTAGCGAGCGTTTTAGCGATCGTGCTCTTGCCGGCTCCTGCCGGCCCATCTAATGCGATTTGTAGCGGTTTAGTCATAAAAATTGGGTATCGGCTCATTCCGATACCCACCTCCTCTCGGTCGTTTGTTCCGAGAACATCATACCAGTTTTTTAACGTGAAGAAAATACGGAGCCGGTCCGTTTTCTGGCTTCGAGCTGGGCCCGGAAACAATAACGTAAAATCGTCTCCTGATCACGAGGCGTCAAATCCTCAAAACAAAGTGACAGCTCGTGCTTTACGGCCTGCTCTTGAACCCGGACGAGACGGCTCTTGACACGGAACGTCTGAGGCGTCCCTCGCTCGTCCTCGATCCGGAATACGACGATGACCGACTCATCGACGTCGACCGGCGAACGGTTCGCCACGACACGCATCCCGCCGGCCGACACGTCTAGTGACGTCGTCTCAAATGACGGAAACGCTTCGCCGTCTGCCGCGAGCACCGTCACGTTGATCATCTCCGGCACGCGCAAGTACTCGCGACGTTGGACGCGCTTGATTTTTTTCTCGTCCGGCAAGTTAAACGCATAGCGAAGCGTCAGCTGGGCGTCACTGATCCGTTTCGTGACGACTGAATCGAACGCGTACAGTTGATCTTCGCCTTTGAAAAAGTACAAACGCATCGGTTCATCCTCATGCAAAAAAAACGTCTTTAGCGTCGCAATCTCGCTCGGAGATTCGATCCAGACGACACCGCCGTTAATGGCAGCGATTTTCGTCTTCCCTTCGTTTCTCCCTTCAACTTCAACTCGTAACTCTTGACCAACTTTTAACATGAACCCGTTCCCCTTTTATCTATTTGTATTGACGACGATTTGATCGATTTGCAGTGCGGACGAGCAAGAGCGCGACCATCCATAGAATGACGATATAGAGCACGGCCGGCATCTTGTTCGTCGATTCAACGAGTAAGATATAGTCAAACATTCCGTGTAGCAACGTTGCCGACATGACAGCGGTGAACAGCCAAAACCGTTCATGCGCGGAATGTTTGGCCCGACCGAGACAAAAGCCCATTGCCACGGCGAAGAGCGCATGGCCGCTCACCGGCAAGACGGCTCGCCAAATCGCAATCTCGAGCGAGTCATAAACCCACAAGTATAGAAAATTCTCCAACGTGGCAAAGCCGAGTGAACAGGCGACCGCATAGAGAATCCCGTCGTAGTAATCATCAAAAACTTTATGTATGTATATTGTATAATAGATCATGAACCATTTAAAAAATTCTTCTAATAGAGCGGTGGCCACGAACGCTTGCCAAAACGGGCCGACAAGGACCCCTTCTTCCACAAACGCATATTGGACGAACATGATCGGAAAGACAAGAATGGCACCGGCGACAAACGAACGAATCACATAGCCGAGCGGTTCCGCTTCCAACTCATGCCGTAAATAGAAGTAGGAAAGAAGGGCGAATCCTGGCGCAACCGCAGACAAGGCGATTGCAATCATGATGCATCTCTCCTTTCTATCGTTAAGCATACACTGAATAAGCCGAAAGAAAAAGTAGCTAACGCCTAGAAAATGGAAGAAAAGGACAAAAAAAGTTGGAGGTCGACTATGAATCATCTATTACTCATCCATACCGGCGGCACGATCGCGATGTCGCAGACCGGTTCGGGCCACGTCTCACCAAGCGAGGTCAATCCGATTGACGCGACGTTGCCGAAAGCGACCGACATCGCAAAAATTACGACGAAGCACTTCTCAAACATTCCGTCTCCTCATATGACACCCGAGAAGATGCTCGAGCTCGCCCAGTTCATCGCGCAGCAGTTGACGCAAGACACGTATGACGGCGTCGTCATCACCCACGGGACCGACACGCTCGAAGAGACGGCGTACTTCCTGCAGATCACGCTCGGTGCCCCCGTGCCAATCGTCTTGACGGGAGCGATGCGCTCGTCGAACGAGATCGGGTCGGACGGCGAGTTTAACCTCATCACGGCGCTCCGGGTCGCAAGAAGCGAAGCCGCACGTGGCAAAGGGGTGCTCGTCGTCTTCAACGGCGAGATCCACTCGGCGTTCAACGTCACGAAGACGCACACCTCTTCCGTCGACACGTTCAAATCGGTCCACTTCGGAAACGTCGGGATGGTGACGAAGGACCACGTCCTCATCTACAGCCAACCGACGACGAGACAGCCGAAGATGATTCCAACGATCACGAAACGGGTCGCCGTGTTGAAAGTTGTCGCCGGCATGGAACCTGACTTGCTAGAAGCCGTGCTCGACCTTGGCTATGACGGGCTCGTCCTCGAAGTGCTCGGTCAAGGAAACGTTCCACCGTCGATCGTCCCGGCACTCGAACGACTCGTCGACCACATCCCGGTCGTCATCGTCAGCCGCTGTTTTAACGGTATCGTTCAAGACGTGTACGGGTATGAGGGTGGCGGTAAACAACTGAAAGAGATGGGCATCATCTTCTCGAACGGTCTCAATTCGCAAAAAGCACGGCTCCGTCTCCTCGTCGAGCTCGAATCAGGCTCGTCGCAACCGGTCATGGAACACAGCTTCAGCTTCCAGCAGTGACTTGCCATCTCAGCCTTCGTTCCATACAATGAGGGATGAGGTGATTTCATTGGACAAACACGCGATCATTGTCGGCGCCGGCCCGTGCGGCCTGTCGGCGGCAATCGAATTAGAACGGGTCGGTATCTCGTGCACGATCATCGAACGAGGCAACATCGTCGATGCGATTTACCGCTATCCGACCCATCAGACGTTTTTCTCATCAGCCACTTTGCTTGAAATCGGGGATATCCCGTTCATCTGTAAAGACTTAAAACCACATCGCCAAGACGCGCTCGTCTATTATCGTGAAGTCGTGAGCCGGACCGGGCTTGTCGTCAAACCGTTCGAGACGGTCGAATCGGTCGACCGTCGTGCCGACAAATTCATCGTCCGGTCCCGTCACGACCGCCACGGCGTCACAGAACGCCTTGCCGACTTCGTCGTTCTCGCGACCGGGTACTACGGACGGCCCCGCAAGTTAGACGTCCCGGGAGAAGAACTCCCCCACGTGACCCATTATTTCAAAGAAGCACATCCGTTTTATCGGCAACACGTCACCGTCATCGGCGGAAAGAACTCGGCGGTCGATTCGGCCATCGAACTCGAGAAAGCCGGGGCATACGTCACGGTGCTCTACCGCGGTGACGGCTATAGCCCATCGGTCAAACCATGGGTACTACCCGCTTTCGACTCCCTCGTTCGTCATGAAAAAGTACGTCTTGAGCTCGAGGCCGAGATCATTCGCATCGAACAGGACCATGTCGTCTATCGACAACATGGCGAAGAGAAACGGGTCGCAACGGACCACGTCCTCGCCATGACCGGTTACTTGCCTGACCATGGGCTGTTCTCGGCAGCCGGTGTGCTCGTCGACGACGAGACCGGCATCCCGCAGTTTGATGAGGCGACGTATGAGACAAACGTCGATAACCTGTTCATCGCCGGCGTCGTCGCGGCCGGGAACGATGCCAACAAAATCTTCATCGAAAACGGCCGTTTTCACGGCCAAGCGATCGCCGAAGCGCTTCGGGAGCGCATCGGTGTGACATCGTCATAAACTTGTTCAACTAAAATGAGGAAGGACCCGACTGCGGGTCCTTCCTCATTTTGCGATGTTCATCGGCAAGTCGCCATCACACCCAGCCACGGAAGCGTGAGGCCTCCGCCATTTTACGGACACCGACCATATAGGCAGCGAGACGCATGTCGACTTTCCGGGCTGATGATGTGTTGTATACCGTATTGAACGAATGGACGAGCACTTTTTCAAGCTTCGTTTCGACTTCTTCTTCCGTCCAATAATAACCTTGATTGTTTTGGACCCATTCGAAGTAAGAGACTGTCACGCCACCGCTTGAAGCGAGGACGTCAGGGACAAGCAAGATGCCGCGCTCTGTCAAAATACGCGTCGCTTCGTTCGTCGTCGGTCCGTTCGCCGCCTCGACGATGATCGACGCTTTGATGTTATCGGCGTTATCTTCAGTGATCTGGTTCTCGATCGCGGCCGGGACTAAAATGTCACAGTCGAGCTCGAGCATCTCTTTGTTCGAAATCGTGTTTTTGAACAGTGTCGAGATCGTCCCGAACGAATCGCGCCGATCGAGCAAGTATGGGATGTCGAGTCCGTTCTCATCATAGATCGCGCCATATGCGTCACTGACAGCGATGACTTTCGCTCCCACGTCGTGCATGAACTTCGATAAGAAGCTGCCGGCGTTACCAAATCCTTGGACGACGACGCGCGCACCTTTCAACTCGATCCCCCGGCGAAGCGACGCCTCCCGGATCATGATGGCGACACCTTTGGCCGTCGCCGTCTCGCGACCGTGTGAACCACCGAGTACGAGCGGCTTACCGGTGATGAAGCCCGGTGAGTTGAATTCATCGATACGGCTGTACTCATCCATCATCCATGCCATGATCTGCGAGTTCGTAAACACGTCAGGCGCCGGGATATCCTTGGTCGGACCTACGATTTGGCTGATCGCTCGAACGTAGCCGCGGCTCAACCGTTCGATTTCACGGAAACTCATCTCACGCGGATCGCAAACGATGCCCCCTTTACCGCCACCGTAAGGAAGGTCGACGATACCGGCCTTCAGGCTCATCCATATCGACAGCGCCTTGACTTCTACTTCCGTCACGCTCGGGTGGAAGCGAATCCCACCTTTCGTCGGGCCGACAGCATCGTTATGTTGCGCCCGATAGCCAGTGAAGATCTTCGTCGAACCGTCGTCCATGCGGACAGGAATACGCACGGTCAACATCCGAAGCGGCTCTTTCAACAGCTCGTACATCTCTTCTGGATAACCGAGTTTCTCGAGCGCCTCGTGGACAACTTCCTGTGTCGATTCAAGGATGTTTTTTCGTTTTTGATGACCTTTTTCTTGATCCGTAATCATGAAGGTTTCCTCCCCTAAATTGTCAATTCTCCCCCAAGAATCAACCTCGTATTCGTTTAAAAGTATAGCCGATAAGCAAGCATTTTGAAAGGGTTTTACAAAAATAATGAAAGCGTTTTCTAAAAAGCGGAGAAGGGGAATCCCTTCTTATTTCTCTAAGGCGAGCGCGATGAAACGCTCTAGCAATTCACCGTAAGAAATACCGGCGACGTTCGCACTGTCCGGGAACAGACTGAGCGGCGTCATCCCCGGGAGCGTGTTCGTCTCGAGGATGTAGGCCAATCCTTGCTCCGACACTAAGAAGTCAGAACGTGAATAGCCGCTGCAGCCGAGGGCACGGTGCGCCTCAATCGCGGCCGCTTGCACTTCTTTCGTCAACGCCTCCGGCAACTCCGCCGGACAGACGTGAATCGACCCGCCTTCCGAATACTTAGACTCGTAGTCGTAAAATTCATTCTTCGGGATGATCTCGATGACCGGGAGGGCGTGCTCGTTCCCACGGTTGCCGAGCACCGGAACGGTCAGCTCACGACCTTTGATGTACTGTTCGACCAACACGGCCGTATCACATTGGAACGCCTTGGCGATGCCCGCGCGTAGCATCGACTCGTCGGTCGCGATCGTCAACCCGTTCGAAGAGCCTTCTTGCGCCGGTTTGACGACACAAGGAAACTCACCGCCCCATTCGGCCACTTTCAAATCGAGGTCATCCCCTGCTTGGACGAGGACGTCACGGGCGACACGAATACCTGAAGCGGCGAAAATGATTTTCGCGCGCGCCTTGTCCATCGCGAGAGCCGAAGCCAAGACGCCCGACCCTGTATAAGGGAGCTGCGCCATCTCGAGGAGCGACTGGACGCGACCGTCTTCTCCATACTTGCCGTGCAGGGCACTGACGACGACGTCTGCTTGAAGCGTCAATAACTCTTCAGCCCGATCCGGGTGAAAATCGATGGCCACGACTTCATGACCCCGTGCCTCTAACGCTTCGATCATACCTTTACCACTCGTAAGCGACACTTCACGCTCACCCGATACTCCACCATATAAAACAGCGACTTTCATCATATCTCTCCTTCAGCTAACTTCTCAAAAATTCAAGTTTTATCATACCATGTGTCAGCTGAAAACAATAGAAACAGAATAGTAAAAAAGCCGTACTTACGCGAACGTATCGTACAGCTGTTTCACTGCTTGTTCAGTTTGGATGGTCTTCCCGTACTCCATCATGAGATACGGGCTGACGGTCGTCGTCTTGCCATATTCAGACAGGATGGCGGCGAGCCGTTCCTCGACTTGCGGTTTGAGAACTTCCACAAAATGTAAGTAATAGCGGCCGTCATAATGATAGAGTGCCCCACCTTGGTCGGTGTCTTGCATATGCGGAAACGCACGGATCGACGCATTGATCACGTCTTCAATATCGTCAAACTGATAAATCAAATGATGGATCACATCGATCGTCAAGCGAATCTCGACTTGTTCTTGATCCGACTCGGCGACGACCGCATCGACTTTTTGGACATCGATGACGAGTCCATCGCGTGGAAACATCGTCACATTCAAGTCGACAGCACCTTGGGGCATGAACCCATATTCGGCCTCGGCCGTTTCAAGCAATTCCCGCCATAGTTCTTGACCGCTCTCTCCGACAATCGTATCGATGGCGATCCCTCGAATCGATAAGTCGCTCGCAGTCAAGTATACCCTCAAATGTTCTTTTGTCTGTTTTTCAAATCTCAAACGAAAACCTCCAAAGAAAAATCATTCTACTTAATAAGCTACTCCCGTTTTGTCGACCTGTCAAATGGTTGACAACCACTCGTTCCAAGCTTCGGGCGTATCTCCTAGAAACGCCCCTTCAAATTGCGACGCTTGTTGACTGACGGCGTATCCACCCGCACCGATGACGAGGTCTGGGTGCTCCGCTTGAATGTAACGCATCGCTTCTTGAAGATTGGCAATGTGCTCCGTTAACGTACATGAAAAGATTAAACATTTCGCGTCGATATCATGGAGCGCTATGCTCAAATCCTCTTTCGGGAACCCCGCTCCGAGGAAAATGACGTCAAAACCGTATTGTCTTAAATAGAGCGTCACGAACAAAAGGCCGATTTCATGCATCTCACCCGGGGCGCAGACGCAAATGATCCGGGGCAAAAATGGATTCATCGGCATTTGAAGAGACAACGTCGACAAGCGGGCCCGGAAAAAAGACGTCGCAAAGTGTTCGTGTGCAATCGTGACCTTCCCATTTTCCCAGCGTGTGCCGATATCCATCAGCAACGGGCTAATGATATCTTTCGTCACTTTTTCAAAACTGAACGTGTTGAAGGCACGGTTCATCAAATCGTGCGCTTTCCGTTCATCAAATTTGAGCAGCGCGTCCATTAATCCATCCTTCAATTCTTCATCGTAGAGACGAGCAGGTTTCGGCTTCGGTGCCTCATGAAGTTGCTGAATCGCTTGCGAGACGGTCAACCCTTCCCGTTGTTTTTCAACGACCCATTTGATTTTTTCGACGTCTTGGTCGGAATACAACCGGTGACCCGAATCGGTCCGACTCGGTTCGATAAACTGATAACGACGCTCCCAAGCCCGAATCGTCGTCGGGTTCACACCGGTCAATGACGCAACCGTCTTGATGGAGTACTTCGGCATAGCAGCCCTCCTCTCCTACAAGTTCTTCCCTTTCAGTATAGACCCATCATTTCAGCTTTACCTGTTTTATTGTGCAAATTTGTGAGAAACAGGTGAGACTTTTCCAATTCAAGTAAACTTCGCGAGGACGTTGAAACAAAATAAAAAAATACGGTGTCTCCACCGTATCATCAGAAAAAGAATGTATGACGTCCTATATATAAAAATGCGAGGATAATCGCAAACATCGTCAAAGTCAGCATCATAGCCAGCGGTCGTTTCAACCAATTATCATTCAACTTTTCTTTCCGCTCGTGCTCTTGCCGTTCCGACCGAGACGGCAACGTGTCCACGACTTTTTCACGAAGAGAATCTGCTTGGTTTCGATGTTGCAACGTGTGCCCTCCTTTACCTTTTTTATCATTTTACTATGATATCAATCAAAGGAAAAGATGCGTGCCAACCGATGTTTCCAATCTGTCACATTTTTAGACACAACTTGAACCGACGGCGGGAATGAAATCTCACCACAGACGTCACAGCAATCGGCTTGTT
>NZ_LYTG01000107.1:0-62895 GCF_001816105.1 Exiguobacterium sp. SH31 | reverse complement strand
ACCGAGCTGACGGTACCGGGCCCGCTTTCTCTCTTTTACCCAATCGACCGCATCGGCAAGCGTGCGTTCGGCGAGCATTTGGTTTAGCAAACCCCATACCGGGTCTTCCTCGTTCATTTTTAACAGCCGTGGTAATTGCGACAAGCTCGTGCCGTTGTCCCGTTCTAAATAAGCTATGCGGATGTCTTTATCTTTCGGGTACTGTTGATCGATTAAAAACTGTTGGATCCGTTCATCCCCTTCGGCATACAGTAAGACGGCAAACGCCGGTTCGCCGTCCCGGCCGGCCCGACCAATCTCTTGCATATACGCCTCTAGCGTCGCCGGCAGTTGGAAATGGATGACAGAGCGCACGTTATCTTTGTTGACGCCCATCCCGAACGCACTCGTACATACCATGATCGCGACTTCGTCGCGTAAAAATTGTGATTGAACGAGGCGCCGGTCTTCGGTCGACATCCCACCGTGATAAAACAAGGCGTCATCGAGTTGAAGCGCGAGCGCTTCAGCTTCCCGTCGTGTCGCCGTATAGATGACGGCCGGTGTCGGCACTTCTCGAACGAGTTCGATCAATCGCGGCATTTTCCGTTCCGTCTCGAGCCGTTCGACGATGAGACGGATCTCAGGCCGATTGGCCGAATGGACGAACTGGGACGGCGAGAATAAAGCTAATTTTTCAATAATGTCCCGTTTCACATTTTCCGGGGCCGTCGCTGTGACGGCCATGCATTGCGGGCTACCGAGTTGCTTACGGAGCTCCCCGAGCCGTGCGTATTCCGGCCTGAACTCGTGACCCCATTGCGAGATGCAGTGCGCTTCATCGATGACGAGCATTTGAATCGGAGTCCTTGCGAGCGCTCGGGTCACGTGCGGCACGGCGAGTTGTTCGGGAGATAGGTATAAGAACCGATAGCGCTTCAAATGATTCAATATGTCTTGTTTCTCTTCTAACGTCTCCATCGACGTCAGCCTCGCCACGCCCCGCTCGCCGCGCTCCCGAATATGGAGCATTTGGTCTTCGATCAACGACAAGAGCGGCGAGACGATAATCGTCAAGCCTTCGTTCTTTAAATACGACGGGAGTTGGAACGTCAATGATTTTCCGGCACCCGTCGGCATGATCGCCAATACGTCCTGCCCTTCGGCGACCGCTTCGATGACGTCACGCTGTCCGGGACGAAACGTCTCGTGACCGAACACACGCTTTAACGTTTTTTCATACAAATGTCTCACCTCGTTTCAATCTCGCGAACACTAACCGAATTTGGAAGTAACTGAGATTGTCGGTTTTCTCGAAGATCGGCTTTAGCGCCCAGCTGTCTTCTTCCCGTAACCGTTCGACTTCGGCAATCGCGTCGGCTGGTACGAATTGATCGAGCGGGAAGTCGTCCAAATACATCGCCATCTCGACGACGTGGTCTTCGATCGTGCTCGTGCGCAAGCGCCTGATTGATTGTACTTGCGCGAACGTGCGACCGGCCAAAAATAAATCGAACGATTCGCGCGCCGATAACGTCATCCGCTCATCCGACAATCCGTGGGCAAACCCTAGTATTTTGGCGTCTCGCGGAACAGTCCGTAACAGCGCGTTCCATCCGGCCAAGAAATAAAGTCGTGCCGTCCGAGCATCGACGTCAAGGAGCGTCGCGATCTGTTCATACGTGTATCCCGTCTCGAACGCCCCGGTGAAGCGATAGACGACTGCCGTCGCATATGGATCACCGACCGTTTCAAGCGCCGTTTCAAGTTCTTGATGAAACGAGGCGATCAGTTCTTTCCAATCTCGTTCCGTTCGCACGATTTGCTTGACCCACCGCTCGGCCATCCGATCGGCTTGGACCGGATAAAATGTGCGCTCGTGTTCGAGTGACATGAACGTTTGGATAAATAAACTGAGACGTTTCCATGTCATCGTCGTGTAGTCACGATACTCGCCTCCGAGCCGGTCGAACAACTGATTGACCGCGTCCGGACTAGCGAGCATACTTCCGGCTTCGGTTAACGTGAACGTCGCCCGATTGAGCCAGCCTCTTTTCTCAAACGAGGCTAACAACTTCTCATAATCATATTTCGTATAAGGGAACAGTCCGAAAATCGGTTCAAGGTCATAAAAAAAAGCATCTTGGAGCGTCGTCGCCGAACGCTTTCCGTTTAAAACGTGGAACAGACTGCGTTCGCTGCGCTCCCCTTTTAAGCGTTGAATCGATAGGAGCAACACTCCGTCGGCTAAATGAACCATCCTTCCACCCTCTCTCATTATTACTATCTCTCCAAAACGTTATTCGTTTCCTCATTGAAAAATTAGGGTATGTAGACTACAATTACTCATAGTCAGTAGAAAGTCATTTCTATGCAGAGAGACGAAACGTTTGGAGGGTTACAAATGGCAAAATTTACTATCGTTGACAAAGATACATGTATCGCATGTGGTGCTTGTGGAGCAGCTGCTCCCGACATCTTCGACTATGATGACGAAGGTCTCGCCTTCAACTTGATGGACGACAACACAGGCACAGTCGAAGTACCTGACGAACTGTCGGAAGATTTGATGGATGCGTTCGAAGGATGTCCGACCGACTCAATCAAAGTCGCTGACGAATCGTTCGATGGCGACGCACTCAAATACGAATAAGAGAGACATGTGTGTCAAGTTGACACACATGTCTTTTTTTAACGGGCCGCTCTTCTAAACCCTGCCGCCTCGGCCTCTCCTTCCGTACAGAACATTTCCTCCGGGTTCGTGCGTTCATAGCTCGCACCGCCCGGCACGTGATAAATTTTCTCGCCTTCCCGATTAATGTTCCCTTTAATGTCACACGCTTCGCTCGGCTCCGGTCGAGGTTTCGCCGGTCGCGCCGCTTCATGGTCGAAACCGTTGCCGGTCACGTAGTCCTCGATGCTCCAAATGCCGAGCAGCTCGCGCCGGGCCGCGCGTTCGACATCGCGGAATGCATCGACGTGCTGGGTGTTCGGGGCGTAAACGTATGCGACTCGTGCGAGACCGCGACGCAGCAGCTCTTCATTGAGCATCGCATCATCATACCATACGTAAGCGAGCGTCCGCTGATAGCGGTCGTACCGCCCGACGTCGTACTCGAGGACGATCGTCTCCCCTTCCGGCAACCAACGCGTGACGAACGCCTTCGCGTCCTCACCGAACGGTTGGACCGGCAACGTCGGATGACTCGTCTCAGGCGTGTCGACGAGCAGGAGTCGAATCGACTCCGTCGCACCGCTCTCAAACTCGACTTTAAGCGTATCGCCATCGATGACGCGGTCTAACGTGACCGTCTCCGTCTTGCCGATCGGCACTCGGACTTTTGTTCCGACGTCCGCTGCCGGGTAATCTGCCTCGAGTTCGACGAGTGATTCCGGCGGCTCGACTTGCTCGGCGAACCAATCATCGACCGAGCAACCGGCTAACGAAACGCTCAGCACGAGAACGAGCAGTAGTTGCCACCATTGTTTCAATTGTCTCACCTCTACACCAGTATAACAAAAAAGGTTGTTTGACTTAAGCGTCAAACAACCTTGGCAAAACGAGACATATGTCCTTTCCCTCGTCAGCGCTTCCCTTTAATATACGGGATACCAACTGATTTCGGAGCGTCCGCTCGTCCGACGACACCTGCTAGGGCGAGGATCGTCAACGCGTACGGCGCGATCAAGAGCAATACTTGCGGTACGTTATTGATGACCGGCAAGTTACTGCCGATGATTGACAGCGCTTGGGCGAACCCGAAGAATAGACCAGCGCCTAGGGCACCGAGCGGGTTCCATTTCCCGAAGATCATCGCGGCAATGGCGAGGAAGCCTTGTCCGACGATCGTCGTCCCACTGAAGTTGGTCGTAACCGTGACGGCATAGACCGCACCAGCCAAACCACCGAACGCACCTGAGAGCATGACGCCCATGAAGCGCATCTTCGTGACGTTGATTCCCATCGTGTCCGCCGCCATCGGATGTTCACCGACTGAACGAAGGCGAAGACCGAACGGCGTCTTGAAGATGACGAACCAGACAACGAACGCGAGGATGATCGCGATGAACGACGTGTATTGGACGTTGATGAAGAACATGCGGAGCACCGGGATGTCTGACAGAATCGGCACGTTCTCTTTAGCGATCCGATATTCGATGAAATCGGTCTGTCCTTTATTGTAAAGAACCCGAACGACGAAGATGGCGAGCCCGACGGCGAGCATGTTGATCGCGACACCGAGAACGGTTTGGTCAGCCCGCCAGAGGATGGCAGGAACGGCCAAGAACAGCGAGAACAGCGCGCCGACGACCATGGCGATCAACAGTGAGAGCCACGGGCTGAGGCCGCCAAATCCCATATCGGTCAATGTGAGCGTGACGATGATCCCCGTCGCCGCACCGATGACCATGATACCTTCTAGAGCGATGTTGACGACACCCGAACGTTCACTGAAAATGCCACCGAGCGCCGCGATGATGAGTGGAGTCGCATAGGCTAACGCAACCGGAACGACGATGTAGAGTACTTCTAAGAAGCTCATTTTTTCTCCACTCCTTTCTTACGGTTTCCTTTAAGTTTTTCAATCACATAGTTCAAGGCATACCCCGACGCCACGAAGATGACGATGGCGGCAATGATGACTTTGACGAGCTCAGACGGGATGTTGGCCCCGAGTTGCATCGCAAGTCCGCCGATGTTGAGCCCGGCGAACAAGATGGCTGCCAGGAAGACACCGACCGCCGTGTTCGCACCGAGCAGGGCGACAGCGATCCCGTCGAATCCGACGCCGGTGAACGACGCGCTGAGCGTCATTCCGTTGAACGTCCCGAGACCTTCCATCGCGCCGGCAAGTCCGGCGAACATTCCAGAGATGACGAACGAGAGAATGATGTTCCGGTTAACGCTCATCCCCGCATATTGCGAGGCGTGTTTGTTAAATCCGACGGCACGAAGCTCATACCCGAGCGTTGTCCGTTGTAAGATGTAGTAATAGACGATCGCTGCGAGCACGGCGATGAGAATACCCCAGTGCAGACGCGAGAACGTCGTCAATTCTTGTAGCAACGGTGAGGCGAGCGAGGCCGAGTCTTTAATATCTTCGGTCCGTTCGTTCGTCACACCGATGACGCTACGCAAAATCGCGTTCGTCGTGTAGAGGGCGATATAGTTCATCATGATTGATGTGATAACTTCATGGACATGGAACTTGGCTTTCAAGAAACCAGGTACGAATGCCCATAGCGCTGCCGCGAACATGGCCGCGAGAAGCGCAAGCGGCAAGTGAATGAACATCGGCAAGTCAAAATTGATCCCGACATAAACCGCTGCCACCCACCCGATCAAGACTTGACCTTCGACCCCGATGTTGAACAGTCCGGTCCGGAACGCGAACGCGACGGCCAAACCTGAGAAAATGAGCGGTGCTGCCGCACGGAGCGTCTCACCGATCGCATACGGGCTGCCGACCATGCCGCTGAAAAGTGATGAGAACCCTTGGATCGGGTTGTAACCACCGATGAGCATGACGATCGCACCGACAAGTAATCCCATCAAGATCGACAAAAGCGGGATGAGAAGTCGATTATATGCTAGCTTGTTCATACTGTTTCTTCCCCTCTCTTACCGCCGGCCATCAAGAAGCCAAGCTCTTGCTCGGTCGTTTCTTTCGGATCGCGAATTCCGACGATCTTTCCTTCGTATAAAACGGCGATCCGGTCGGAGACGTGAAGGATTTCTTCAAGCTCGAACGAGATGAGCAGGACGGCGCGTCCTTTCTCCCGTTCTTTAATGAGTTGCTCGTGAATGAATTCGATGGCTCCGACATCGAGCCCCCGCGTCGGTTGCGCGGCGATCAACAAGTCTGGTGATCGGTCGACTTCCCGGGCGATGATCGCTTTCTGTTGGTTACCGCCCGATAGAGCACGGGCTGGCACGTCGATCGACGGAGTTCGGACGTCAAACTTCTCAATTAACGATTTTGCTTTATCAGCGACGGCTTTATAGTTCATCAAACCACGCTTTGAGAACGGCTCTTTATAGTATGTTTGGAGCACCATATTGTCACGAATCGAATAGTCGAGGACAAGGCCGTGTTTGTGTCGGTCTTGCGGGATGTGCCCGACGCCGGACTCTGTCACTTTACGCGGCGTGAAACCGGTCACGTCTTTCCCGTTCAATAAGATTTTGCCTGCTTCAGGCTTTTTCAGACCTGAAAGCGCTTCAATTAATTCAGTCTGACCATTCCCGTCAATCCCGGCGATACCGAGAATCTCTCCAGAACGAATTTGTAAATCTAGGCCCTCGACGACTTTCAGTCCACGGCTGTCTTTGACGACGAGCTGTTGAACGTCGAGCACGACTTGCTGTGGATCTGCCTTGGAATATTCCGCATCAAAGTTTACTTCACGCCCGACCATCATCTCGGCTAGACTATCTTCATTCACGGTCTCGTCGACTTCGACGGTACCGATATAGCGTCCGCGACGAATGACTGTACAACGATCGGCGACTTGCATGATTTCTTTTAATTTATGCGTGATCAAGATGATCGATTTGCCTTCTTCAATGAGACGCTTCATGATTTGAATGAGTTCTTGGATTTCTTGCGGCGTCAAAACAGCGGTCGGCTCATCAAAAATCAAGATTTCAGCCCCACGGTAAAGCGTTTTTAAAATTTCGACGCGTTGTTGCATCCCAACCGAAATATCCTCGATTTTGGCATCAGGATCGATGCGAAGACCGTATTGCTCCGAGATATCCATTACTTTTTTACGAGCCGTCGCCCGGTCGACCGTCAATCCACTTCTCGGTTCAGACCCGAGAATGATGTTCTCGGTCACCGTAAACTTCTCGACGAGCATGAAGTGTTGGTGTACCATACCGATTCCGAGATCATTGGCGATGTTCGGATTTTCAATATTCACTTTCTCCCCGCGCACTCGAATCTCTCCACCTTCTGGCTGGTAGAGACCGAACAAGACGTTCATTAGCGTTGATTTCCCGGCACCGTTCTCGCCAAGCAGCGCATGAATCTCGCCTTTGCGAAGTTGGAGGGTGATATTGTCGTTGGCTACGAACGTTCCGAACTCTTTGCGAATATTGAGCATTTCAATTACATATTCCAAGAAAGTCCACCCCTAACTTTAAGTAAAGGGAGACCGCGTGGGTCCCCCCTAACTTAATGAATTATTTTACTGTTTTCATGAACTCTTCGAACTCAGCATCAGTCGCTGGAGCCGTGATGTCGCCGTCGATCAACTGCGTGCGGTATTCCTCAACTTTTGTGAGGACGTCAGCTGCAACGTTTTCGCTTGATGTTTCAGCGATACCAACACCATCATCTTTCAATGAGAACTCAACGATTTCGCCTGCTGGGAACTTATCTTCCATCGCAAGTTTCGATACTTCGTAAGTTGCCGTATCAACACGTTTGACCATTGAAGTAAGCGTTACGTTTTCAGGAAGTCCTTCTTCGTACTGGTCACGGTCGACGCCGATGACCCATACGTCTTCGCCGTTCTTCTTACGGTTTTTCGCTTCTGTGAAGACGCCGACACCCGTTCCGCCTGCTGCGTGATAGATGATGTCAGAGCCTGCTCCGTACATCCCTGAAGAGATCGCCGTTCCTTTTTCAGCCGAGTTGAAGTCTTCAGCATACTTGACGTCAATTGTTGCGTCTGGATTGACGGCCATGACGCCCGCTTTATATCCATTTTCGAACTTTTTGATCAAGTCTGACTCGACGCCGCCGATGAAACCGACTTTGTCCGTTGTCGTTGTGAGACCTGCGACGACACCGACGAGGAACGAACCTTCTTGTTCTTTAAACGTGATCGACGCGACGTTCGGTGCGTCCACGACCATGTCGACGAGCGCGAAGTTGTTGTCTGGGAACTGCTCGGCAACTTTCTGAATATCTTCACCCATCAAGAAACCGATACCGTAGATCAAGTTGAAGTTATCGCGCGCCAATTGCTGCAAGTTTGGCTGATAGTCCGCTTGTTTCGAAGATTGAAGATATTTGTAGCCTTCGTTTTCAGTCAAGTTGTTGTCTTCTCCGAACTTTTTAAGACCTTCCCAAGCTGATTGGTTGAACGATTTGTCGTCAACGCCGCCAGTATCGGTTACCATCGCGACTTTGAAGTCGCTGCCTTCTCCGCCTTCGCCGTTTGAAGAAGTATCCTCGTTGTCATCCCCACCGCATGCTGCGAGTACTGTTGAGAGCGTGAGACCTGCTGCTAAAGCTGAAAGAATTGTTTTTTTCTTGTTCATCATCGTCGTGTTTCCCCTTTCGGATCATAACAATTAAGGTTGTCATGTCATCAGTCGTCTTTACACCGGTATAAGAAAGCGCTTTCACGCAATTACCCAAAAATAACCATTTCCGCCTTACAAGAACTTGCTTAGACGCGTTTGCGAACGACGTGGAAGTCGAAGCGGTCCGCTCGGAAAAAGTTTGCCGAATCGAGCAACGGTAAATCGCTCTCATCGTAATGCAGTTGTTTTAAAGCGAGTAACGGTTGGTCCGTTTGAAGTTGGGTCGAGATCTCTGAACTCACACTCGGTTCGATGTGCGTGATCGCATACGCGACCCGACGTCCTACCTCTTTTTCGAGCGCATCGAATAACGACTTTCCTTCTGTCAACGCTTCAGGATTAGAGACGAGATGGGCTGGAATTTTATCCACACAGTAAACGACCGGTGTTTCATCTGCATAACGAATCCGGACAATCCGATAAATCGGTGAGTTCGGTTCAATTTTCAGACGCTCGGCTTCTCTCTCTGTCGCTAACACTTTTTCGGCCACCAATACTTTTGTTCCTGGTGTCATCTTGGCGCGCATGATCATGTCCGTGACACTGAACAGTTCCTCGATCCCAGAAGTGAATGGGGGTTTTGAACTGATGAATGTACCGACACCATGTTTCCGCACGACAAATTTCTCGTCTTCGAGAATGCGAAGCGCTTCTCGGAGCGTCGCTCGACTGACTCCTAGTTGCTTCGACAACTCGAATTCTGAAGGAAGTTTCTCTCCTTCACGATAGACACCATCGTCGATATCCTGCTTGATTTTCTCAATCACGCGAAGATAGAGCAAGCGATGATCGAGCTTGATCGACATGGGCCTCACCACCTTTACCTATTTCTTACCAGTGCTCAGACATCTGACGTATGAATGTCCTTGCCAATTCTAAGTATAGGGATTCCGTAAAAAGAACGCAATACTTTTTTGTTCGGAATCAAGGAAATGTTTTAAAGCCAAGGGATTATGTATACCACTTAGTCTATATTACCTGTTCTACGAGTGTTTGAAAAGAAATCGTAAAATGAAAACGGTATTAAAAAATGAAAGCGTTTCAACGTTTTCAGTAGTATGTCTCAATAGGTCATATAGTCCAGATGTGCTATATAACTTCTACTGTACATGTTTATCCGACGCGAGGTAACTGAATTGACGATACTTTTAAAAATAAACAAAAAACGAACTATTTCGAACGCATTCGTCCTTATAGTTCGTTTTTCACATTATGCATCTTGTTGGTTAATGAGTACTTTCCGTGGCTTCGATCCTTCCGAAGGACCGACATACCCTGCTTGTTCGAGCGAATCAATCAAGCGGGCCGCCCGGTTATAACCGATTCGGAATCTTCGTTGAATCATCGAAGTCGACGCCGTTTCTTGCGTCAAGATGAATTGGACGACTTCTTCGAATAACGAGTCGTCCGAGTCGATCGTCGTCACTTCTTCTTCTTTTGGCATCATCGCCTCGACGTACTGGGCCCGCTGCTGGGCGATGACATGGTTGACGACCGTCTCGACTTCCTGATCGGATACGAACGCCCCTTGGACGCGTACCGGCTTGTTCATTCCGTTCGCAAGCATGAGCATATCACCTCGACCGAGCAGCTTCTCAGCCCCCCCGCCGTCGAGGATCGTTCTTGAATCGGTCGCTGACGAGACCGCGAACGCGATCCGTGATGGGATGTTCGCTTTAATGACACCCGTGATGACGTCGACGGATGGACGTTGCGTGGCGAGCACCATATGGATACCGGCCGCTCGTGCCATCTGGGCGAGCCGCATAATCGCGTCCTCGACGTCGTTTGAGGCGACCATCATCAAGTCGGCCAACTCATCCACGATGACGACGATGAACGGGAGCCGTTTAGCGTCTTCGTCCTCTGACTTGTCGACGAGGTCGTTGTAGCCCTCGATGTTACGGACACCGTAGCGGCTAAACAGCTCGTAGCGGCGCTCCATCTCGGCAACGACTTGCTTGAGCGCTTGAGCCGCTTTTTTCGGATCCGTCACGACCGGCGTCAATAAATGCGGGACGCCGTTGTAGACGTTCAACTCGACCATCTTCGGGTCGATCATCATGAGGCGGACTTGATCTGGCCGCGTCCGCATCAAAATAGACACGATCATCCCATTGATACAGACCGACTTCCCAGAGCCGGTCGACCCTGCGACGAGTAGATGAGGCATCTTGTTCAACGCGATCGTGACCGTCTCACCGCTAATACTGCGACCGAGCGCGACGAGGAGCGGTGCCTCATCGCGTTTGACAGGCTCCGCTTCTAACACCTCACGCAGACAGACCGGCGCGACTTCTTGGTTCGGGACTTCGATGCCGATGGCCGCCTTCCCTGGGATCGGTGCTTCGATGCGAATGTCTTTGGCGGCAAGCGCGAGTGCGAGATCATCACTCAATGAGGTGATCCGGCTCACTTTGACGCCGATGTCCGGTTGCAGCTCGTACTTCGTGACAGTCGGACCGAGATGGATTTTGAGCACTTTCACCCCGACGCCGAACGACTTGAGCGTTTGGACGAGTTTCGTTGCGTTCGCCTTCAATCGTGCGTTCTCTCCTGACAAGTCGGTCACGACCGGTTCACTTAAAATCGTGAACTTCGGCAATTCGTATGTCGCAGACACGTCCTGAGCCGCTGTCATCATCATGTCCTCGGTCGGGATATCTGATACAACCTCGCTCTTCACTGTCTCGTCAGACACTTTCTGACGCTTCTCGGCGTCGATGGTCTCACTAAACCCGACAATCGGAATATCATGCATGACGACGGCGTCCGCCTCGGCCTCCACTTCTTGAGGCTTGGGTGTTGATTCGGACGCGCGTGCGTCGACCCGCTTCTTCTCAGTCGGTTTCGGTTTGGCGGGTGTACGTTCTCGGTCACGCCATTCTTGTTTAATCGCAACGAAACTTTCAAGCAACCGGTTCCCGATTGTCCGCCAAATCGCCGGAGACAGAAGCGAGACACCGACGACGAGGCTGATGATGCCAAGGAAGATAATCCCGAAGTCCGATAGCAAGTATTGGTTCAATCCGTAGAGCGCCCCGTTGACCACTCCCCGTTCCGCTCCCCACACCATATCCCCGAACAATAGGAAGGACACGAACAGCAGGAAGATGCCGGCTCGTTGGATCGGACGGAA
This sequence comes from Exiguobacterium sp. SH31, assembly GCF_001816105.1. Lineage (NCBI taxonomy): Bacteria > Bacillati > Bacillota > Bacilli > Caryophanales > Exiguobacterium > Exiguobacterium sp. SH31. Next base: position 51,457 of record NZ_LYTG01000107.1, on the reverse strand, counting down.
ATCGTTCAAGAATACAAGCAAGATGAATGTGACGATCAAATATGTGAGTGCACCCCAGCCCCCAAACAGCGTCGTCGCAAACGTCGCTGTCTGAGTCCCGACCCAGCCGAACTCGAACAGCGAAAAGATGAACGCGATCATCGACAAGATAAAGCCGGCCCAACCATATGTACGGAGTGGGATTGGCTGTTTCCGCTTACGATTCCTCGTCGTCGGTCGCGGCTTACGCTTCACCGGGGTCTTTCTCGTTTTTTGTGCCAACTTCTACTCCTCCTAAAAAAAGAGGCAAAAGTCAGATGACTTTTGCCTCGATCTCAATTCTTTAAATTTCCATGATGATCGGCAAGATCATCGGACGACGTTTCGTCTGTTCAAACAAGAAGACGCTGAGCCGCTCGCGGATATTTGATTTCAATTCGGTCCAATCACTTCCAGCTTCGAGACTCTTCTCAATCTGTTTCGTGACAATCCGGTTCGCTTCTGAGATCATCACTTCTGATTCGCGCATATAGACAAATCCACGCGAGATGAGTTCAGGGCCTGAAATCAACTTCTTCTGTTTACGGTTCAACGTGACGACACAGAGGACGACACCATCTTGCGACAAGAGGCGACGGTCGCGGAGAACGATATTCCCGACGTCCCCGACACCGATTCCATCGATCAAGACGTTGCCGGCAGGAACTTTACGGCTCATCCGGGCTTTACGGCCCGTGAACTCGACGACGTCACCTTTCTCGACGATAAAGATGTTGCTCGAATTGATCCCGACCTGTTGGGCGAGTTTCGAGTGGGCCATCTGCATCCGGTACTCCCCGTGAATCGGGAGGAAGTATTTCGGCTTGACGAGGTTGAGCATGAGCTTGAGCTCTTCAGCCGAACCGTGACCGGATACGTGCACTTTACGCTGGTTATAGATGACGTTCGCACCAGAACGGAATAAGAGATCGATCGTTTTCGAGACCGATTTTTCGTTACCCGGAATTGGCGTCGCCGCGATCACCACGGTATCATTCAAGCGAATATTCACTTGTTTGTGGGCGTTACGCGCCATGCGCGTCAAAGCCGCCATCGGCTCACCTTGTGAACCGGTCGTCAAGATGACGACTTTATCGTCCGGCAAACGGTTCACTTGCGAGAGCTCGACGAGCGTCTTCGGCTTGAAACGAAGGTAGTTCAGACGTTGTGCGACTTCGACGATGTTGACCATGCTGCGTCCGACGACTGCGACTTTACGGTCGTTCGCCTCGGCTGCAGCAAATACTTGTTGCAAACGATGGACGTTCGAAGCGAACGACGCGACGATCACACGACCCTCGGCTTGATAGATCACATCGTTTAATTCAGCACCGACTAAAGATTCAGACCCTGTTTGGCCTGGTCGTTCTGCGTTTGTTGAATCTGACAATAAACAGAGCACACCGCGCTGACCGATGGCTGCTAACTTGTTAAAGTCAGACTGCTTCCCATCGACCGGCGTGTAGTCGAATTTAAAGTCGCCGGTATGAACGATCGCGCCTTGTGACGTTTGAATGCAGACACCGACACAGTCAGGGATTGAATGGTTGACGCGGAAGAAAGTGATGAAATGATCAGCGATAGTCAATTTCGTTTTAGCGTCAATCAATCTAAGGTCGACTTCTTTCAGTAAGCCCGCCTCTTTTAACTTGAGCTCGATTAAACCGAGCGTCAATTTCGTCCCGTAGACCGGGACATGCTTCAAGTCACGGAGTACGTAGCTGAGTCCGCCGATATGGTCTTCGTGACCATGGGTGATGAAAATAGCGCGTACCCGATCTTTGTTTTCTTTTAAATACGTAATGTCCGGGATGACGATATCAATCCCGAGCATCTCATCGCCTGGAAACATAAGGCCGGCATCGATGACGAAGATGTCGTCGTCTAGTTCCACGACGTACATGTTCTTCCCGATTTCGCCTACGCCACCAAGCGCAAAGACGCTAACGTTCTCTGTCTTCTTCTTTGACACTAACAAAAACCTCCTAGATGATTCATATTCTGTTTCGTCCACTTATCGCTACTGAATATTGTATCGGAAAAAACGCTTATATGCCACCATTTCCGTTCAATCGACTAGAGGTTTCATCACATCCGCGAGCGGCATCGTCGCTTTAGTGTCCGGCCGCTTGCCAGCTGCGAGCTGTCGAACCGATAAGCCGAAGTCCATCTGCAAGTGAGGATAGTCCGGAAAACTTCTCCAGTCCCCACCCCATTCGAAGCCGAGCGCTTTTCCGAGTTCACCGAGTTCTTGCCAGTCGGGTTCCCCCGATTTATTGTGATCCGCGTTCAAATCGTAGTCGGCCCGGTTATCGTGGATGATGACAAAATCGACCGCGAGTCCATAGTTATGATAACTTTGTCCCGCCTTGGCGTTCGTCACGACTTGCCCTGGTTTTGAGCGTCCTTGCGCGTAGAGCGCATTCTGTTCATCGGCCGAACGATAGCCTGACGTCAAGCGGACTTCAAGCCCGAGACATGAATACGCCAGTCTTACGAACGATTCGCCACGATCACGCACATGAGGATGCAAGTTGGCAAACGCCTTGTCACTACGGTCGACAATCGTCTGTTCCGAGCGCGGGCTCCGTTCGCACATCCCGGCTTCGAACGTCGGTTCATCGACCCAAGGCATCGGCCCGGGCCGCGAGAACGTATACGCCAAGAAGATCCCAATCAAAAACGCCGTCATCGCAAACGTCAAAACGCCTGACCATTTCATCTTCTTAACCGTTTACGGAGTCCTTTGACGAGCGGTAATCCTGTCTCGAGGGCAAAGTAGAGCGGGCGGTTCAAGACGAGGTCGAACTCGCCGACTTTCTCGATTTGATCGCTGCCCCAGCCCGATTTAAACGCATACAGGCCCGCATATTCATCGTCCGGCTCCGTACTGCCCGATACACCACCGAAATCATAGCGCTCGGCACCACTTGCCTTGGCAGATTGCATCATCGTCCATTGCATCAGGTGGTTCGGCATGAACTCCCGAAACTCGTTCGAGGAAGCACCGTATAAGTAATACGAACGGCGGCCGGCGAGCGTCAACAAGCCGCCCGATAACACGAGACCATCCGGATAGCTGGCATGAAGCTGTTCGAGTTCCGGCAAGGCCGCTTCAGCTTTCACGAGTTGATCGCGCGTCTGTTTCTGACGATTCGACAAACTGATCCGTTTTTTCTCGACTGTTTCTTTTTCCAAAGACCGTTCGATCTTGTCAAGATCCCGTTTTGCTTTGTCGAGCGTCGCCATTTGTTGATCGAGCGCGAGTTTCGGTTCAAGTTTCGTCAAAAATAAACGAGCGTCATTCGGCTGCAGGCAATCGTATAAGTTCTCGAAGTAATCGAGCCCGCGAATGGCGAAGCCGTCACGCTCACCTGTGACTTTCATCAGTTCGGCGAACGTTTTCAAGCCGTCCCGACCGACTTCAGTACAGACAATCCCTTTACGCTCGGCAAGACGGACGTTATAGCGAAACTTATGATGGAACTTGGCGAAAATATCTTTCTCGCTCGGACGGAGGTCCGTCTCCATCGTGAAACGGGGTTGGGCATAGTCAAAGCCGCCGCCGTACCCTTTATGTGTAAAACCGAGGCTAGACATTTCCGTAAGTAAGCCCGGTACTTCGTCCCGGTCGATGTTCGGATCGATTTTGATGACGATCGCCTTTTTCAGTTTGGCGACGCGTTTCGCTTCCTCGGTCAAGGCACGCAATGATGCCACGTCATCGTAATCGACGACGAAACCGCGCGGTGCGTAACAAAGCGTGAACGGTAGCTTTGGCACTTGTTTGAATAAAAGAAGCGCCACTCCTGTCGTCTCACTATTTGTAGCGACGGCAATCCGCTCAGCGGACCAACCATTTTGTTTTTTGACGTCTGCCCAACTCGAAAGTTGGAGCAAGTCGCCGCGGTCGTGTGCTTTGACGAAATCGTCATGCTCTGTCTCTGTCAAGGTAATCGGTTGTACTGCCATAAATCAAGATTCCTCCGTATTTAAAATTGTCGCCCGGACGATCGCTTCCTCATCGAGCGGGATTTTCTCGTTACCGATGATTTGGTACTTCTCATGTCCTTTACCGGCCAACACGACGATATTATCCGCTTTGGCTAGACGTGCGGCGTAAGACACCGCTTCTTCACGGTCGCCGATTTCAACAAAGTTGTCATGGGTCATCCCGGCGGCAATGCCGCTCGTGATCGAATCATACGCCTCAAAACGTGGATCATCCGTCGTGATGATGACGGTACCGGCATATTTTGAGGCCATCTCGCCCATTGTCGGGCGTTTCGTCACATCGCGATTTCCGCCTGTTCCAATCAAGAAGACGATGTTCTCTTTAGGGACACCGACAAGCGACTTCAAACATTGCTCAATCCCGTCCGGTGTATGGGCATAGTCCGCATAGACGTTATACCCAGGCACGTCGAGTCGTTGCATCCGTCCCTTGGCCGGATGAATCGATTCGAGCGCTTGGATGATCTCAGGTAAACTGTACCCAGCCGCGAGCAGGCAACCCGTCGCAAGCAACAGGTTGTATACGTTGAAACGTCCGATGAACTGGACCGTCACCGGCAGACTGACTCCTTGATAGTTGAGACGGAAACTCGTGTCTGACAGTGTCTGAACGATGTCTGACGCTGTCACATCCGCCATTTCGTCGATGGCGTATGTGATGACACGAGCACCCGTCATCGTCTCGTAAAGCTTGCTGTACGGATCGTCCGCATTCAAGACGGCAACTTTGTCGCGCGACGCCATCTGTCCGAGTTGGGCGAACAGCAAACCTTTGGCCCGCGCATAGTTTTCAAACGTCCCGTGAAAATCGAGATGGTCGTGTGTCAAGTTCGTGAAACCGACGATGTCGAAGTCCGTTCCGATGACACGACCTAGTTCAAGTCCGTGTGATGACACTTCCATCATCACATCGGTCACCCCTTCACCGCGCATGCGAGCCAGCAGCTGCTGAAGCTCAGAACTTTGCGGCGTCGTGTTCTTGCTCGGGACGACCGTATCGTTAATCCGGACCTCGACCGTACCGATCAATCCGGTGCTATGTCCAAGCTTTGATAAAACGTCACGTAAAATCGTCGTCGTCGTCGTTTTTCCGTTCGTCCCCGTGATACCGAACAGACGCATCTGTTCAGACGGATAGTTATAAAATGCCGACGCTAATAAGCCGACCGTACGCGAACTATCGCGCACGAGCAGGTTTGGGACGCTGATGTCGAGCGGGCGCTCACTGACGACCGCGACCGCCCCTTTACTCACCGCTAAGTCCGCATAGTCGTGACCGTCGACGGTGTAGCCTTTAATCGCGACAAACAGCGTTCCTGGTACGACTTCCCGTGAATCGGTCGTGACATGGGTCACGTTGATGCCCTCTATAGTTGGTTGATTAATCAATTGTATATTGGTTGCTAAATCCGTTAAGTTCAAGTCTTTCCCTTCTTTCACCTGTATCCTGTCCAATGTAAAGAATACCTCTTAATCAGTGTAGAGAACTTACAATCTGGTTTCAAGTCAGTCTTCGGACGGAAGAACATATGATTTTGCCGGGACGTGCCCGAGCAGTTCCCGAATCAAGGCGTTGACTTCATCGGTTTCGATGCGGTCGATTTTATTGAGCACTTCGTCCAAATCCTCGACTTCGTCGAGTAAGACGAGGTTACGCCCGTTCCGGTTCATTCGGGCGCTCGTGCTTTCGTTGCCGAGGACGAGTGAACCTTTCAACTGGCGTTTGCCTTTAGCGACTTCTTCTTCGGTTAACCCCTGCGCCTTGAGCGCTTCAAGTTCACGCTCCATGATCGTCTCGACTTGAGTGAGTGTTTCCGGTGACGTCCCGATATAAATCGTGAACGTGCCATGGTCAACGAACGTCGTATAGTACGAATAGATCGAGTAAGCTAACCCTTGCTCTTCACGAATCGATTGAAACAGCCGCGACGACATCGTCGCACCGATCGCGTTGTTTGCCAGCGCCAGGTGCGGGAGCCGGTCGTTCGTTGCCGAAATCGCCTCGAAATTCCAACAAAGGTGCGCCTGCTCCGTCTCTTTATGCTTTTTCAACACATCACTGTATAGAACCGGAATCGTCGATTCTTTCGGTGATTCCCCTGATGGGAGTTCCGCAAACCTCGACGTGACCGCTTCGACCAGCTCGTCGGTCACATGACCGGCGATCGAGACGACGACACGGTTGCCTGTATACATTGATTCGACATAACGCAGCAATTGATCGCGAGAGAAACTGAGCACGCTCGCTTCCGTCCCGAGAATCGGCTTCGCTAATATATCGTCACGGTAGACGGCATAGGCGAGCAACTCATGCACGAGGTCTTCCGGCGTATCTTCGTACATTTTAATCTCTTCTAACACGACCCGTTTCTCTTTTTCAAGCTCAGTCTCATCAAAGACTGAATGGAACAACATATCGGCCAGTGCGTCGAAGGCGATGACAGCATGTTCATCGAGCGTCTTGACGTAGTAGCATGTATGGTCTTTTGAAGTGAAGGCGTTCACACTGCCGCCAAGCTCATCAAAAAATGAAGCGATTTCTTTCGCCGTTTTTGTTGTTGTTCCTTTGAACAACATATGTTCGATCAAGTGGCTGATCCCGATCTCATTGTCTTCCTCGGTCCGTGTCCCGGCTTTGATGAATACACCGGTCGATGTACTGCGGACGTCTGCCATCGGTTCGATCACGATGCGGACGCCATTCTTTAAGGTAATCCATTCCATTTTATCACTCCTATGAAAAAGGCCATCGCACCAGACGATGGCCAAAATAATTAGTTTGTTGGTCTTGACGGACGGCGGTCTCCGTCACGACGCGGAGGACGACTGTCACGTGGCGGACGGCTCTCGCGTTGTGCTTTACGTTTCGCTTCATACGCTTCTCGCTCTTCCGGAGAAAGCCCTTCGACAATCAACGTTTTATGCGAGGCGTTGACGCGGCCTTTATCGTCAATTTCTGTGACTTTGACTTTGATCGTGTCACCGAGCTTGACGACGTCTTCCACGTTGGCGACGCGGTCGAGGCTGAACTCAGAGACGTGGACGAGCGCGTCTTTGCCTTTGAACAACTCGACGAATGCGCCGAACTTCTCGATCCGACGGACTGTCGCGTCGAACACTTCGCCGACTTCGACTTCACGGATGATATCACCGATGAGTGTCATCGCCATGTCGATACCTTCTTGATCGGTCGAGGCGATGAACACCGTACCATCCTGTTCGATATCGATTTTGACACCAGTTTGATCGATGATGCTGTTGATCATCTTACCACCAGGTCCGATGACGTCGCGAATCTTGTCTGGATTGATTTTCATCGTGACAATCTTCGGAGCATACTTCGACAACTGTGGACGCGATGAGTCAAGCGTTTCGAGCATGTGGTTGAGAATGTGGAGGCGGCCTGAACGAGCTTGTTCGAGCGCTTCTTCCAAAATCTCACGCGTGATGCCGGCGATTTTAATGTCCATCTGCAACGCTGTGATCCCGTCTTTCGTTCCAGCGACTTTGAAGTCCATGTCGCCGAGATGATCTTCGAGACCTTGGATGTCAGTGAGTACTGTATAGTGTTCGCCTTCCATGATGAGACCCATCGCGATTCCCGCGACCGGTGCCTTGATCGGAACTCCGGCGTCCATGAGGGCGAGTGTCGAGCCACAGATTGAAGCCTGTGAACTCGAACCGTTCGACTCGAGCACTTCTGAGACGAGACGGATCGTATACGGGAAGTCTGCTTCTTTCGGGATGACCGGGAGAAGCGCACGTTCACCGAGCGCACCGTGGCCGATTTCGCGGCGGCCCGGCGCGCGAACCGGACGAGCTTCACCGACCGAGAACGGCGGGAAATTGTAATGGTGCATGAAACGTTTATTCTCTTCTAAGCCGATGCCGTCGATGATTTGAGCGTCACCGATGACGCCGAGTGTCGCAACCGACATGACTTGCGTCTGCCCTCGTGTGAACAAACCGACACCGTGCGCACGCGGCAACACGCCGACTTCTGAAGCGAGTGGACGGATGACTTCCGGACGACGGCCGTCTGGACGAACTTTATCGACCGTGATCAAGCGGCGGACCTCGTCTTTGACGAACTTGTTCAAAATACCAGATACTTCTTTCAACTTGGCCGGCTCGTCAGCGAGACGCGCTTCATACAACGTGACATACTTCGCGATGACTTCGTTGATCGCTTCGTCACGCGCGTGTTTCTCTTCAACTTGAACGGCAGCGTTAATTTCTGGGCGAGCCGCTTCAAGTTCTTGTGACAATACGTCGTCAAATTTAGAGACCGTGTATTCAAACTTCGGTTTCCCGACCGCTTCGACGATTTCCGTTTGGAACGCGACGAGCTTTTTGATCTCTTCGTGACCGAACAAAATCGACTCGAGCATGACGTCTTCCGGTACTTCGTTCGCGCCTGCTTCGACCATGTTGATCGCAGTTGCCGTTCCGGCGACTTGAAGTTCAAGATCTGTCTTCTCGAGTTGTGCGACCGTCGGGTTGACGACGAACTGTCCGTCCACACGTCCGACCGTCGCTCCAGCGATCGGTCCGTCAAACGGGATGTCCGAGATCGACAAGGCGATCGACGTTCCGAGCATACCAGCCATCTCAGCCGAGCAGTCCGGATCATTCGACATGACGTAAATCATGACTTGGATGTCGTGACGGAATCCGTCTGGGAATAATGGACGGATTGGACGGTCGATGAGACGTGACGTTAAAATCGCATTCTCACCAGGACGACCTTCCCGACGAAGGAAACCTCCTGGGATTTTACCGACCGAGTATAATTTTTCTTCATAGTTGACCGTAAGCGGGAAGAAATCTAAATCCTTTGGTCCTTTTGAAGCTGTGACCGCGGCGAGCACGACCGTGTCCCCGTACCGGACGAGTGCAGAACCGTTCGCCTGCTTCGCGAGTTGACCTACTTCTACAGACAGCGGACGACCGCCCCATTCTGTAGAAAAAACTTGTTTCGTACCTAACATGTACATTCTCCTCTCAAACCTTATCTAGTTTATTATGTAACTCATTCATATGTTTGTCTAATGATTTTCCTCCAAAAAAAGAAGAAACGGACTAGGAACGAATGTCCCAGTCCGTCATTTGGCCCGTTCGGATTAACGACGGAGACCAAGGCGTTGAATCAATTCACGGTAACGTGTTACGTCCTTGTTACGAAGGTACGTGAGCAAGTTACGGCGACGTCCAACCATTTTCAAAAGACCGCGACGTGAGTGGTGGTCTTTCTTATGTGTGCGAAGATGTTCGTTCAAAGTGTTGATTTGTTCAGTCAAAACAGCAACTTGAACTTCCGGTGAACCAGTGTCACCTTGTTTTGTCGCGTATTCCGCGATGATTTCGTTTTTACGTTCTTTTGAGAGTGCCATTGCCTCTCCACCTCCATTTAATAGAAAATTGCCGCGTTGCCGAGCCGTCGTTGGTGAATCGTCCAGCCAAGCGAAGCGGTGTACTTTGCGTACCAAACTAGAATACATGACCCCTACCTCAAAGTCAAGATAGGATTGTCCGAGCCGCCGTCTCATCTTGTTTCAACTGCGCGATCAGCGAATCGAGTCCATCGAACGCCCGTTCATCGCGCAAATAGTGAACCCATTCGATTTCGAGCAATTGTCCGTACAAGTCCTCCGAAAAATCAAATAAATGACTTTCAATCGAGACGTCTCCGGTGTCATAAAACGTCGGCCGACGACCGACGTTCGTCATCGCATCAAACGTCCGGCCGTCTTCTAGGCGGACGCGGGTCGCATAAACGCCGAGCCGTGGCATGACATAAGACGCATCCATCACCATGTTCGCGGTCGGATAGCCGATCGTCCGCCCTCTGGCGTCACCATGGATGACTTCGCCACAGATGACGTAAGGCGCCCCTAACAGCTCACTCGCCAGGTCGACACTGCCTGCGCCAAGAAGTTTGCGGATCCGGGTCGAAGAGACTTTGTCGCCGTCACTCGTCTGTTCGGCGACGACGGACGTCGTGAAGCGTCCTCGGGCGTGGTAGGGCATCGTCTCCATCGTCCCTTCCCCGAATTTCCCGTACGAATAGTCAAATCCGGCCGTCACGTGCACGGCGCCCGCGCCGATCAAATAATCGTCGACGAACTGTTGCGGTGACAGTGATGCCAATTGCTTTGTGAACGTCAAGACGAGACAACGTTCGACACCGAGCGCGGCGATCCGCTGTAATTTTCGTTTGAGCGGCGTGATATAACGGACAGCATCCGCATTGTTCGACAGCACTTGTTTCGGGTGCGGATCGAACGTGACGACGGTCACGGGCACGTCAAGCTGCTCCGCGCGCTGTTTGGCGTGCTCGATCACGGCTTGATGGCCGATGTGAACGCCGTCGAAGAATCCGAGTACCATGACCGAAGGGACAAACTCTGGCGTCTCGGGATGTGTGAGATGTATCGTTTCCATACTTCAAATTCCCCCTTAGTCGATTGTCAACATGACCTCGACTGTTGCGTCTGTCGTTCCGTCAAGCCGTCTATAGAGGGCGAGCGGAATTCCTTCTTCATTATAGACAGTAAACAGTTCAAATTCGAGCGAGACGTCGTTTAAGCGCCCACCGTTGCGAATATACCGTTCCCGGTTGGCCGGAATGTTGATGGAAGGCCAACGTTTGATCACGTCCTCGAGCGGGATGAGGCGTTCAGCGCGTGCCTCGACCGTCTCTAACGTCGCGAGCTCCGCGAGCGTCACGGCGTCCCTTTCATCGAACGTGCCTGACCGTGTGCGACGTAGGTCGCTCATATGGGCCGGGTAACCGAGACCTTCTCCGATTTGGACGGCAAGTGTCCGAATAAACGTGCCTTTTCCGCACTCGACATCGATGCGAAACCGACAGACGCCGTCCTCGAAGACAGGTTCGTTCGTCCGTTCTAACCGATGAATCTTGACGATGCGGCGCGGCCGCTCGACCGTCTGTCCTTTGCGGGCGTATTCGTATAGCTTCTTCCCGTTCACTTTGACGGCCGAAAAATAAGGAGGCACCTGCTCGATGCTTCCGATCAACGTGCCGAGAACGCGGTCGACGTCTTCACCCGTGAACGCATCCGGCGCGACATCTGTTTGCGCGACGACTTCGCCGTGTGCGTCTTCCGTCATCGTCGCCGTCCCGATCGTGACTTCGGCGACGTAGCGCTTGCCCTCATCGGTCAAAAAACGGGACAGTTTCGTCGCACGGCCGAAACAGATCGGCAACACGCCGGTCACTTCCGGGTCGAGCGTGCCGGTATGGCCAACTTTTTTCGTTTGAAACAGTTTACGCAGCTTGAAGACGCAATCGTGGCTCGTCATCCCGCTGTCTTTGTCTAGTATTAAAATCCCTGTCGGTTCCACGTTCATTCCTCCATATCAAAAAAGGGGAGACACAAGTCCCCCCTTCAATTTATTAGTCTTTATTCAAATCACGGATCAACGAATCGATATGGCTACCATATGCGACCGAAGAATCGTATTCGAACGACAATTCCGGCGTCTTACGGAGACGGATCCGGCTACCGATTTCACGGCGAATGAAGGCGCTCGCCTTATCAAGACCTGCCTGCGTCTCAGCCTTCACCTCGGCGACGTCTCCGAGCACCGTGTAATAGGCCGTCGCTTGTTGCAAATCTCCCGTCACGTCTACGCTCGTGATGGTCGCGTTCTTTGTACGTGGGTCGTTGACTTCGCGTAAAAGGATATCTGTGATCTCTTTACGCATCTGTTCAGCAACACGTTGGGCACGAATGTTCATACGTGTTCCCTCCTCACTTTATTTACGTTCGACTTCTTTCATGACGAACGCTTCGATGACGTCCTCCACTTTGATGTCGTCGAACTTCTCTACTTTGATCCCACACTCGTAGCCTGTCGCAACTTCTTTGACATCGTCTTTGAAGCGGCGGAGCGTATCGAGTTTACCTTCGTACACGACGATCCCGTTACGGATGACGCGTACGCCGGCATCACGTGAGATTTTACCTTCAGTGACGTAACAGCCGGCAATCGCACCGACTTTTGAAACTTTGAAGACGTCACGGACTTCGACTTGTCCGATCACTTCTTCAACGAACTCAGGGTCAAGCATCCCTTTCATCGCGCTTTCGATTTCATCGATTGCGTTATAGATGATCCGGTGCAAACGCATTTCAACATGTTCTTGTTCGGCCATTGATCGGGCGTTACCGTCTGGACGGACGTTGAATCCGATGATGATCGCGTTCGCTGCTGAAGCGAGGATGACGTCACCTTCTGTGATCGCACCGACACCTTGGTGCACGATGTTGATCTTGACGCCTGCGACGTCGATTTTGCGGAGTGATCCGGCGAGCGCTTCAGCCGATCCTTGAACGTCTGCTTTGATGATGACGTTCAAGTCTTTGACTTCGCCTTCTTGAATCCGGCTGAACAAGTCTTCAAGACTGACTTTAGCCGATTCACGGCGCTGCGACTCGAGGTAACGTTGGTAACGTTTCTCTCCGATTGCACGTGCTTTTTTCTCGTCTTCGAAGACGATGAACTGGTCACCAGCTTGTGGGACATCGTTCAATCCTGTAATTTCGATTGGCGTCGATGGGCCAACTTCTTTCACACGACGACCGATATCGTTGACCATGGCCCGGACACGTCCGAACGTGCTGCCGACGACGATCGAGTCACCGATACGAAGTGTCCCGTGTTGAACGAGAAGCGTGGCGACCGGACCGCGACCTTTATCGAGCTTCGCTTCGATGACCGAACCGCGAGCTGGCATTTCAGGCGTCGACTTGTACTCTTCGACTTCTGAAACGAGCAAGATCATCTCGAGCAACTCATCGATTCCCTCATCTTTCAAAGCAGAGATCGGCACGAAAATTGTTTCGCCGCCCCACTCTTCCGGTACGAGTCCGAATTCAGTCAACTCTTGTTTGACGCGGTCAGGGTTAGCCCCTTCTTTGTCCATTTTGTTGACGGCAACGATGATTGGGACGTTTGCCGCCTTCGCGTGAGAAATCGCTTCTTCTGTCTGTGGCATGACACCATCATCTGCTGCGACAACGATAATCGCGATATCCGTCACTTCAGCTCCACGGGCACGCATCGTCGTAAAGGCGGCGTGACCTGGTGTGTCGAGGAATGTGATCTTTTTACCGTTGATATCAACTTGGTACGCACCGATATGCTGCGTGATCCCACCCGCTTCGCCAGCGACGACTTTCGTGTTCCGAATCGAGTCGAGCAACGTCGTTTTACCGTGGTCGACGTGACCCATGATTGTGACGACGGCAGGACGCTCAATGAGGTCGTACTCAGAGAAGTCGATTTCTACTTCTTCGAAGTCCGTCTCATCGATGATGACTTCTTTTTCGACTTCGAAACCGAATTCAGTTGCGAGCAATTCGATCGTCTCGTCATCGAGTGTTTGGTTGATCGTCGCCATGACGCCAAGACCCATCAATTTCATGATGATTTCGTTTGGCTTTTTATCCATCTTCGCCGCGAGATCCGATACGCTGAGGACATCCTCGTACTTGATGACGTTGCCCATTTCAGACTCTTGCGCTAAACGAGATGCTTTACGCTGGCTCGTTTTTGAATTTGGATCTGCTTCTAACGGGATTGCCGCTTTTGCAGGCTTCCCTTTAAATTTACCGCCGCGCTTTTTGTTGCGGTTATCGTTACGGTTGTTGCCGAAACGGTTGCCACCACGGTTGCCCGCTTGATTGCTCGGGGCGCTAGAAGTTTGTGGACGGGCTTTCGGTGCTTCTTTTTTCTCAGCTTCTTGTTTCGCAGCAGGCTTCGCTTCAGCCGGCTTCGACTCAGCAGGTTTTTCTTGCTTCTCAGCCGAACGATATTTCTCAGGGTTGAAGACACGGTCGAGTTGCTTGACCGACTCATCATCCAATACAGCCATGTGATTTTTCACTGACTTGTTCATCTTCTCGAGCTGAGTAATGACTTGTTTACTTGTTACATTCTGTTCTTTTGCAAATTCATAGACGCGTTTTCCCAAAGCATCCACCTCCGTTAATAGTTAAGAGAGAAGTTGCTTAAGCTTGTTCGCAAATCCGGATTCTGTCACAGACACGACGACTCGCATGTCTTTACCTAAAGCGGCTCCGATTGTATGTCGGTCGCTCACTTCAATTAATGGAACACCATACGATGTACATTTGTCGGTAATCCGTTTTCTCGTCGACGCTCCCGCGTCTCCGGCAAGAATGACGAGCTTGGCTCGGCCAGCCCGTACATCCTTCAAGACAAACTCTTCTCCCATCGTTACCTTCCTCGCACGTGAGGCGAGGCCTAACAATGATTCCCACTGACTCATGATTCGGCACCTGTGACAGCTTGTTCTAGCTGTTCATAAAGTGTCTCGCTCGTCTTTACTTTCAGATGATGATCAAGCGTTCGTTTTTTCTCTGCTAAACGAATCACATCGACATCTCTTGACAAATACGCGCCACGACCGTTCAGTTTGCCGGTCGTGTCAATGACGACGTCGCCTTCTGGCGTCCGTACGACACGAATCAAATCGTTCTTTGGTAACATCTCTTGAGTGATCACACATTTACGCAAAGGAAGTTTCTTTTGCTTCATGGTCATTCCTCTTCTTTTACCGCGGTTGGTTCGAGCGTCACATCAACCGAGTCAGTCTGTTCAACTTCATTGTGAACAATTTCTGGCGTTGATTCAACTTTTTCGGCATACGTATCGAACAAGTTCATGCTCTCTGCATCCGTCTCACTCTTAATATCAATTTTCCAACCTGTCAACTTGGCGGCGAGGCGCGCGTTTTGACCGCGCTTCCCGATCGCGAGCGACAATTGATAGTCCGGCACGACGACTGTCGTCGACTTGTTCGGTTCATTGACATATACGTCAACGACTTGAGCCGGGCTGAGTGCGTTTTTAACGAACTCTTTTGGATCGTTCGACCAACGGACGATGTCGATCTTCTCACCGTTCAATTCATCGACGATCGTCTGAACACGTTGCCCTTTTGGACCGACACATGCACCGACCGGATCGACGATATCTGAGTGGACCGCGATTTTCGAACGGTCTCCCGCTTCACGCGACACCGACATGACGTCGACCGTCCCGCTCGCGATTTCTGGAACTTCGAGTTCGAACAAACGACGAAGTAGGCCAGGATGTGTCCGCGACACTTGAATCGCCGCGCCAGAACCTTTCGTCGTCGAGTCAACTTTCGTCACGTATACTTTGATGCGTTCATGGATCTTATACGACTCGTTCGGCATCTGTTCGTTCGGCGTCAACACCGCCTCGATGTTGTTCTCTAAACCGATGTACAAGTTGCGCGGGTCAAACCGCTCGACGATCCCTGTCATGATCTCGTCTTCTTTATCGACGAAGTGGTTGTAGATGCGTTCGCGCTCGGCTTCACGCATCTTTTGCGTGACGACTTGTTTGGCCGTCATCGCTGCGACACGACCGAAGTCGCTCGGTGTCACTTCTTCTTTATGGAAGTCCCCTAACTCAAAGTTCGGGTCGATCTCGTGCGCTTCTTCAAGCGAAAGCTGTTGGTCCGGATGCGTCAGGCGTTCAACGACTTCGAGAAGCGCGAACACGCGAATATCACCTGTCACTTGGTCAAACTCAACTTTGACGTGCTCGTTCGGGTTGGCGACGTTTCGGCGATATGCCGAAATGAGCGCCTGTTCAAGCGCATCGATGATGATTTCTTTCTCGATTCCTTTTTCTTGTGCAATCTGTTCGATTGTTGTGAGTAATTGTGGCCCCATCTTTACCTCTCCTTAACTAAACGTGACCGCTAGGCGGGCTTGTGCAATTTTATCAACCGGTAGCGATATCGCTTTTTTTCTAGTCTTGATGCGCGTTTCGACAACTGCGGTCTCGCCGTCGTACTCCGTCAAAATGCCCTCGAACTCTTTGGCACCTTCAATCGGGGCAAACGTTTTAATGTAGACGTTTTTCCCGATCGCCCGCTCAAAGTCAGTCGGCTTTTTAAGTGGTCGTTCGGCACCGGGACTCGAGACGTCAAGATAATAGGCTTGTTCGATTGGATCGGTAGCGTTTAATTTCTCCGAGAGTTGCTCGTTGATGTTGACGCAATCATCTAAATCGACGCCCCCCGGTTTATCGATATAGACGCGCAAGAACCAGTCTGGCCCTTCTTTTACGAATTCAACATCGACCAATTCCATGTTCGCTTGCTCGACAATCGGCAACGCGATTGTTTCGACGACTTCTGTTATTTTGGACACTCTCATCCCTCCTTCTGGCTTTTACATACAAGAAAGGAGTAGGGTTCCCTACTCCTTTCCGTCGTAGTATCCAACATTGTTCGATACCAATATATCATATTTTCCCGCTTTTTCGCAACTTACACCCCAAAATCAAAGAACGAAAGTTGGTTCTCGTCAGGCAGGCCTTCGAGACATTTCATCGTATCGAGCGTCTCGATAATCGTCTTCGACAATTTCGCCCGTTTCCGGAGATCCTCTTTTGACAAGAACTGACCTTCGGCACGCGCCTCAACAATCGCTTTCGCCGCGTTCGTCCCGAGTCCATCAACAGCGTTGAACGGTGGAATGAGCGTGTTGCCTTCAATCAAGAACTCGGTCGCATTCGAACGGTAAAGATCGATGTTTTGGAATTTCATGCCGCGTTCGAGCATCTCAAGTGCGAGTTCGAGCACGGTGTGAAGCCCTTTATCTTTCGCCGTGGCGTCGAAGCCTTTCTCCCGGATATCAGACATCGCCTTGCGGACGGCCTGAGACCCTTTGATCATCGCCGACAAATCAAAATCACCGGCGCGGACCGTAAAGTATGTCGCGTAATACAGAATCGGATGGTGCACTTTGAAGTAAGCGATCCGGACGGCCATGAGCACGTACGCGGTCGCGTGTGCTTTCGGGAACATGTATTTGATCTTCTTACAAGAAGAGATGTACCATTCCGGGACGCTGTTCTCCCGCATCTCAGACTCCATATCGTCAGACAAACCTTTCCCTTTACGGACCGACTCCATGATTTTAAAGGCGAACGATGGCTCAAGTCCGGCGTAAATCAAGTAGACCATAATGTCGTCACGACACCCGATGACGTCTTTCAGTTCACACGTCCCGTTATAGATCAACTCGTTTGCATTCCCGATCCAAACGTCCGTCCCGTGAGACAGACCGGAAATTTGGACGAGCTCTGAGAACGTGGACGGTTTCGTCTCTTCAAGCATTTGGCGGACGAACTTTGTCCCAAACTCAGGAATACCGAGCGTCCCTGTTTTTGACTCGATTTGCTCCGGTGTGACACCGAGCACTTCCGGTGACGAAAAGATTTTCATGACGGTCGGATCATCCGTCGGGATTGTCAACGGGTCGATGCCTGATAAGTCTTGGAGCATCCGGATGACGGTCGGGTCATCGTGTCCGAGAATGTCGAGCTTGAGCAAGTTGTCGTGAATCGAATGGAAGTCGAAGTGTGTCGTCTTCCATTCAGACGTTCGGTCGTCGGCCGGATACTGGATCGGCGAGATTTCGGCGATGTCCATATAGTCCGGGACGACGATAATCCCGCCTGGATGCTGCCCGGTCGTCCGTTTGACACCGGTGACACCCGAGACGAGACGATCGACTTCGGCGTTCCGGTAAATCTTGTCGTTTTCGGTCGCATAGCCTTTCACATATCCGTACGCCGTCTTGTCGGCAATCGTCCCGATCGTCCCGGCACGATAGACGTACTCTTCTCCGAACAACACTTTCGTGTACGCGTGAGCGTGAGGCTGGTACTCACCTGAGAAGTTCAAATCGATATCTGGTACTTTGTCCCCTTTAAAGCCAAGGAACGTCTCGAACGGGATATCGTGTCCGTCTTTCGTATACCACGTCCCACACTCCGGACATTGCTTGTCCGGAAGATCGTACCCGGACCCAACCGATCCGTCATTAAAGAAGTGAGAGTGTTGACACTTCGGACAGACATAATGCGGTGGTAGTGGATTGACCTCGGTGATCTCGGTCATCGTCGCGACGAGACTCGACCCGACCGATCCCCGTGAACCGACGAGGTAACCGTCGTCGAGTGACTTCTTGACGAGTTTATGTGAGATCAAATAAATGACGGCGAAACCGTGGCCGATGATTGATTTCAGTTCCTTCTCGAGCCGGGCCTCGACAATCTCCGGAAGCTCGTCCCCGTAAATCGAGCGGGCCATGTCATAACTCATATTGCGGACCTCGTCATCCGCCCCTTCGATTTTCGGCGTATACAGTTCATCCGGGATAATTTGAATCGCTTCGATCTGATCGGCGATCGCGTTCGGATTCGTGATGACGATCTCCCGTGCGAGCTCGTCACCTAAAAATTTAAACTCTTCCATCATTTCTTTCGTCGTCCGGAAATGGGCATGAGGCAACTCTTTTCTCGTGTTAATGAAGTTGGCCCCACCTTGCGTCCGGATCAGGATTTCGCGATACGACCGATCCGTCCGGTCCAAGTAATGGACGTTCCCGGTCGCACAGACCGGAAGTCCGGCTTGACCTGCCACGCGAATGATCCGTTTGATGATATCACGAAGTTCAAGCTCGTTCGCGACGATCTCTTTATCGATCAGATGCATGTAAAGTGCCGGCGGATGAATCTCGATGAAGTCATAAAATGCCATCATCTTCTCGAGCTCTTCGTCCGACTTGTTCAAGGCGGCGTCAAAGATCTCGCCGTTGTCGCACGCCGAGCCGATGAGCAGCCCTTCTCGGCGCTTCTCGATCTCAGAACGCGGCATCCGAGCCATCCGGAACAAGTAGTCGATGTGCGACAACGAAATCAACTCATACAAGTGACGCAATCCTGGTTTTTTCGTCTTCGCGTAAACCGTCGCATGAAACGGACGGATCTTCGAGACGTCACTGCCGACTTTCGCGTTCAGTGACCGATGCGTCTGCATCTCGAACATCTGTTTAGCCAAATCGAGCAACTTCATGAGCAGGTACGCCGTCGCCTCGGCGTCATAGATGGCCCGGTGATGCTGCGTCAATTCGATATCAAACCGCTTGGCGAGCGTGTTGAGACGGTGGTTTTTGAGCGTCGGTAAAATCGTCCGGGCCAGTTCAAGCGTATCGATGACCGGATAATCGTCCGGCTCATGTCCTCCGCTTCGGAGCGTCGCCTCGAGAAAGCCCATATCGAATGAGGCGTTATGAGCGACGAGAATCCCGTCGCCGCACCAGTCGACGAACTGTTTCGCGATCACTTCCGGGTCGGGCTGCCCGTGGACCATGTCATCGGTGATCCCAGTCAGTTCGATCGTCGTCGCCGAGAGTTGATGTTTCGGGTCGGCGAACGCTTCGAACCGGTCGATGATCTCACCGTCTTTAATCTTGACGCCGGCGAGTTCGATGATTTTGTTGTAGACGGCCGACAGACCGGTCGTCTCGACGTCGAACACGACGTACGTCGCCTCGTCGAGCGCGACGTCGGTCGGATGATATGCGACAGGCACGCCGTCATTGACGACGTTCGCCTCGACACCGTACAAGATTTTAATGTCATTCTTTTTCCCGGCATAATATGCTTCCGGGAACGACTGCACACCGGCATGATCGGTGATGGCGATGGCGCGATGGCCCCACTTGGCGGCCCGGGCGACGAGCGCCGACACATTCGTGACCGCATCCATTTGGCTCATCTGCGTATGGGCGTGGAGTTCGACGCGTTTTTCTCCGGCCCATTCGTCACGCGTCGGTTCGACTTTCACTTCTTGGAGTTGCGACGCCATCATGCACAGTTCGCGCATGAAGCTATCGTCTTCGACCCGTCCGGCCGCTTGGATCCACATGCCTTTTTTGACGGCACTGAGCATACGGTCGTCATCATCGTCACGTGCGAACACTTTGACGATGAGCGAATCGGTATAATCGGTCATCTTGATCGTGAATAGCTTCTTCCCGCTCTTCAACTCTTTCCGTTCGGCTGAAAACACGAGTCCACGGATGGCGACACGGCGTTCTTCTTCGATGATCGTCTTGATCGGGACGATCTCGTCTTTGATCAAGGCGCCCATCCGCACTTCCGTGATCGGCTCATCGTTCGTCTCGGTCGCTTTGGCGAACTGGGCCGCGAGTGCGAGTTTCGCCTGTTCGATATCTTCTTGGACGACTTGTTCACGCAACGCCTGATTCGCTTCCGCGTCTTCTGAGAAACTCGCTTGGCACGGCTTTTTCGTAAAGCCGTAAGCACTGTAGAGCGCTTGAACTTCTTGGCACAGCTCTTTATCGACGTAGCTCGCCTCAGGTGCGGAGCGGACGGGAATGAGCAACTTGTTTTGCTCGAAGCGCGGTTTGACAGTTGCGAAATAGCTTCGCATCGCTCCCGACACTTGACTGAGCTCACTAACGATGCGCGGCCAGTAGTCGATATAATCCTGCTCGCTTCCACCCGTCTCTGTCGTAAAACGAGCGTACACTTCATCAGCAAACGTCGCATACCGATTCTCGACCCGACTCATGAACAATTGATAAACCTCATATGGTAACACTTGGCGGATCTTGAAATAAAACGTCCACGTCCGTCGTTGCTTATTGACGACAAGACGCGATAGTTCCGCTCCGTCGAACTGATCACTCTCTGTCGTGATTCCGAGATCCGTCAACAGTAATTGCATCTTTTGATTTGCTTCCACGGGTAAGTCGTCCCCCCTTTTATATGACAATGTCGAAAAATGAAGGTGACGGCAAGAAACCGTCACCTTCATCGATCAATGCGTCTCGTTAAGCTGCGCGACAATCACTTGCGGCAACTCTTCTACCGTCGTTTCAATCACTTCGCCCGTAGCACGGACTTTCACTTCGACGATGCCTTCGCCGGCTTTCTTACCGACGTTGATACGAATCGGCAAGCCGATCAAGTCAGCGTCGGCAAATTTAACGCCGGCCCGTTCTTTGCGGTCGTCGTACAATACATCATACTTCGATGACAGTTCATCGTAAAGTCGGTTCGAAAGTTCGAGTTGCGTCTCGTCTTTCGCGTTGATCGCGATCAAGTGCAGATCAAACGGTGCGACACTCTTCGGCCAAACGATACCGCGGTCGTCGTGATGCTGTTCGACGATCGCCGAAAGTGTCCGCGAGACACCGATGCCGTAACAACCCATGATGAGTGGTTCCGCCCGGCCTTCTTCGTTCAAGAACGTCGCGCCCATCGCTTCTGAGTAACGCGTGCCGAGCTTGAACACTTGACCGACCTCGATCCCACGTGCGAACCGGACTGGACCAGATTCGTCTGGTGCCAAGTCGCCTTCGACGACGAAGCGGAGGTCATGATACGTCAAGTGCGACAAGTCGCGTTCTGCATTGACGTGCATGAAGTGCGTGTTCGCAACGTTGGCGCCACATACCGCATCGACTAAATATTTAACGGCGTAATCCGCGACGACTTTGACCGGCGAGTTGATTGGTCCGAGCGTCCCTGGTTCACAGCCGAACAATTCAATGATCTTCGACTCGTCTTCCATTTGGATATCGAGTCCGCCAAGGGCGTTCTTCACTTTGACATCGTTCGCTTCGTGATCGCCGCGAACGATCGCCATGACCGTCTCGCCGTCGACGTTGAACAACACCGACTTGATCGTCGTGTTCGTCTCCACGTCCAAGAAACGCGCCACGTCTTCGATTGTTTTATGATCTTTCGTATCGACTTGCTCGAGCTCGAGCGCAACACCAGCTTGCATGTCGTAACGGTCAAGCGTTTCCGCCATCTCGATGTTCGCCGCGTATGACGACGAATCCGTATAGACGATCGTATCCTCACCGATTTCGGCGAGCGCCTGGAATTCGTGCGTGTCTTTCCCACCAATCGCACCTGAATCAGCCACGACCGGACGATACTTCAAACCGGCGCGGTCAAAGATACGCGAATATGCGTTATACATGTTGTCGTACTCTTCGTCTAAATCAGCCTGTGTGGCGTGGAACGAGTAGGCATCTTTCATCAAAAACTCACGTCCGCGTAATAATCCGAACCGCGGG
This sequence comes from Exiguobacterium sp. SH31, assembly GCF_001816105.1. Taxonomy (NCBI): domain Bacteria; kingdom Bacillati; phylum Bacillota; class Bacilli; order Caryophanales; genus Exiguobacterium; species Exiguobacterium sp. SH31. The sequence continues at coordinate 29,426 of NZ_LYTG01000107.1, read as the reverse complement.
CGACGCTCATCGCGATACTTCGTCTGAATCTGGTACAAGTTGACCGGTAACTTCTTATACGAGTTCAACTCGTCACGGACAATCGACGTGATCAACTCTTCGTGGGTCGCTCCAAGTGCGAAACGGCGGTCATGACGGTCCGTCAAGCGCATCAGTTCAGGTCCGTAGATGTCCCAACGTCCCGTCTCTTCCCATAGCTCTGCTGGTTGGATCGCCGGCATGAGCAGTTCTTGCGCCCCGGCCCGGTTCATCTCTTCACGAATGATCGTTTGAATATTTTGTAACACACGATGACCGAGTGGTAAGTAAGAGTAGATCCCCGATGCATTTTGTCGAATAAATCCACCGCGCACGAGAAGTTGATGGCTGACAGCTTCAGCGTCGGCAGGAACCTCTCTTAAAGTAGGCATAAGCAATCTCGATTGTTTCATAAATATCAACGTTTCCCTTCTCTAACACAGTCTATTTGAAAAATGATTGGATATCGTTCCAAGTGACGATGAGCATGAGCAGCATAAGCAGGGCAAATCCGATAAAGTGGACAAACCCTTCTTTTTTTGGATCGATCGGTCGACCACGCACAGCTTCGAACAACAAGAAGATGAGTCGTCCCCCGTCAAGCGCCGGAAGTGGCAACAAGTTGAAAATCGCCAAGTTGACGGATAAAAGTGCCGTCCAGTTGAGCAACATGATGAAACCACTCGCTGCCACTTCGTCGGTCATGCGGACAATCCCGACTGGACCTGCGAGTTGATCGACTCCGACTTGGCCGGTCACTAAATCACCGACCGCAGAGAAAATCAATGTCGACATCGTCCACGTCGTCTCAGCTCCTGTGGTGAACGCTTTTGTCGGTGATCGCTCGAGCGCATTTGTCACGCCAAGGATACCAACCGTCTCGCCATTTTGTTCGACTGCTTGAGGTGTGAGCGTTACCGTTTGTTCCTCACCCGCACGAATATAGGTCACCTCGGTCGGTGTATCGGCACGATCGGCCAAAACCGTTCGAAGATCGAGCCAGTTATCAATCGTCTCACCCTCGATCGAGACGATTTCGTCTCCGGTGACGAGCCCGGCTTGATCAGCCGCCGAATCCGGTTGTACCGTCCCGATTTGACCGTCGTCTCGTCGGTGTGCCTTGCACGAGACCGACAATGACGAGCAAGACGAAAGCAAGGACGAAGTTCATGGCCGGGCCGGCTGCGATCGCGAGCACTCGCTTCCAAACTGATTGCGCTCCGAATGTGCGGTCGTACGGTGCGATTTGAATCTCCATACCTTGATCGACGAGGAGTGTGTCGCGCTCGAGTGTGTACACCCGCACTTCTTCATCGACAAGCAATTGAATCTTCAATTCACGGATCGAATCGAACTTGTCGACCGTGCCGACGACGTGTACATCCGTCGCTTGGTCCGGTTGGAAATAGACGCGGTCGACTGTGCCCGCGCTCGTTAACCGGAGCCCGACTTGTTGACCGGCCTTCACTTCGATCGGCTCGAAATCCTCACCCGCCATCTTGACGTAACCACCGATCGGCAATAAGCGAATCGTATAGAGCGTCTCATTCTTTCTGAATGAAAAGATTTTCGGTCCAAACCCGATTGCAAATTCATGACAGAGAATCCCTGCCCGTTTCGCCATGACGAGGTGTCCCCATTCATGAACTGAAATGAGCACCCCAAACATCAAAACGATGGCGATAAAAGTTTGCATGATCTATTTCCCACCTTCACTTTCGTTGCTGAATTTGTTCACGAACCGATTGATCGACTTGAAGGATCTGCTCAAGCGTCGGTTCTACAATGACTGTATGTGCATCCATCGCTTGCGCGACGATCGATTCAATCTCGACGAACGAAATTTTTCCGTTCAAGAACAAATCGACAGCCGTTTCGTTAGCCGCATTCAACACGGTCGGCATTGAACCACCTTGACGACCTGCTTCATACGCTAGTCGAAGAGCCGGATAGCGATCTAAATCGGCTTCCGCAAAATGGAGCGTTCCGATTTCTCTCAAGTTTAACCGCTTGTTCCCTTCGATTTCAAGCCGTTTCGGGGTAGAGAGCGCATAGAGGATCGGTCCCCGCATATCGGGGTTTCCGAGTTGCGCCATGACTGCTGCGTCTTTAAACTCGACCATCGAGTGAATGATCGACTCCCGATGGAGCACCACTTCAATATCATTATAATCGATATCGAACAACCAGTGCGCTTCGATGACTTCGAGCCCTTTGTTGAACATCGTCGCCGAATCGATTGTGATTTTTGCACCCATCGACCAGTTCGGATGATTGAGCGCTTCTTCGACGGTCACGCTCGCTAATTCAGCGCGTGTCTGATCACGGAAACTTCCGCCAGAGGCCGTCAAAATGATTTTTGAAACGTCCTCACGACGTTCTCCGTTCAGGCATTGGTAGATGGCCGAGTGTTCACTGTCGACCGGAAGCAAACTGACGCCGTGCTCTTTGACGGCGGCCATGACGAGATGTCCGGCTGTGACGAGCGTTTCTTTGTTCGCCAAGGCGATATCTTTACCGGCTTTAATGGCGGCAAGCGTCGGCTCTAAGCCGACTGCCCCGACGACGGCCGTGACGACCACATCGGCCCGCTCAGCGGTCGCACATTCGATCAACCCTTCGAGTCCGATAAAAAAGAGTGGTTCGTATGTAAGGCGTGGCTTGAGCTGTTCGAGTACCTCGATCGTTTTGGCTGATACGTATTTCGGGCGAAGGCGGTTGATCCATTCCTCGGCCACCTCGACGTTCGTTCCGAACGCGTACGCCTCAAGTTCAAACAAGTCGGGGTGCTGCTCGATCACGTCGCACGTCTGTACGCCGATCGAACCAGTCGCCCCGATTAAGCTGATTCGCTTCATCTTGACACTCCTTTTATAACAAATTGAAAATCCAAATGACGGTGAATACCGCGATCATACTATCAAACCGATCTAAAATACCACCATGTCCCGGCAATAGATGGCCAGAATCTTTTACGCCTAACTGACGTTTGTACGCTGATTGTACCAAATCACCGAGCTGGCCGACGACAGAAACGACAACCGCTAAGACGAGCACTTCGACGAGCGGCAGGACCGGTTCGATCAAGACATAGACGATACCGACGACTGCAGCTGAAACAATACCGCCGACAGCTCCTTCAATCGTCTTGTTCGGACTGATCGAGGGCCACAGTTTCGTCTTGCCGATGGCTTTACCCGTGAAATACGCACCCGAGTCAGTCGCCCAAATGATAAATAAGACGAGCAATACTTTCGCCAGCCCGTCTTCAGACAGACGGACGAGGGCAAAGCTTGAAAACCCGATGACGAGATAAACAGCCGATACGAAATAAAAACTCGCATCTTCATATGTGAAACGGTTTTTCGTGACGACCGTCCAAAAGAGAAGCAACATTAATCCGAGCACCATCCATTGACTCGTCGAGATCGGAAGTTCACCCGTCAACCACTGCCGTTCTAAAAGCATCATGACGAACGGGAACGCTACGAGCAACGATGTAACTAAAAACGGAAACGCTGTCAGCTTATGCTTACGCATCATCGTAAACTCGCTCAAGCCGATCAAAGCGAGCACGCCCATCAAGATGACGAACGGGCTGCCGCCAAGGGCGATCAAACTGACAAAAATAGCGCCGGCCCAAAGTCCGGTAATAATTCGTGTTTTCATCTCACACCCCACCAAACCGGCGTGTACGTGTATTGTACGCTTCGATTGCTTCGACGAAGTGCTCACGTTTGAACTCGGGCCACAATACGTCTGTGAAGTGGAGTTCGGCATACGCCCCTTGCCAGAGCAGGAAGTTCGATAACCGTTGTTCACCGCTCGTCCGAATGATCAAATCGACATCTTGCATATTCGTCATGAGCCGCTCTCCGATCATCGACTCGTCAATTTCATCTGGATTGATGTGTCCGGCCGATACGTCGCGCGCAATGTCACGCATCGCTTGGATGAGTTCGTCACGGCCGCCATAGTTCAACGCGAAGACGAGGTCTAGCCCTGTGTTCGTCGCGGTGCGCGTCCGCGCTTCATCGACTGCCTCGCGCGTTCCACGTGGTAGTTTCGACACGTCACCGGCGACGAGCACTCTGACGTTTTGTTCGTCGAGTTCTTTTAAGTCGGTCTCTAAAAATTGCTTCGGCAACTTCATCAAAAAATTGACTTCTTCTTCTGGACGCGTCCAGTTTTCAGTCGAGAACGCGTAAAGCGTCAGCGACTTGATCCCGAGTTCTTGAGCCGTCCGGACTGATTCACGAACCGATTTCATTCCTTCCCGGTGACCCATGATGCGCGGGAGCCCACGTTTCTTCGCCCAACGGCCGTTTCCGTCCATGATGATGGCGACGTGTTCGGGGATGCTCAATTCCGCCTCAGTCTTCGTTTTAGGATTCACCCATTTAAACATAGTCTATCCTCCTGATTGTATGAAAGAGGGACCCTTTCAGTAAAAGGGTCCCCACACAGCTTTTTGGTATACCACTTCCGTGATTATACTTCCATGATCTCTTTTTCTTTGACCGCTGCAGACTCATCAATCTTTTTGATGTAAGAATCCGTTAACGTTTGAACGTCGTCCGCGTAACCACGGAGGTCGTCTTCTGTCAAATCTCCATCTTTTTCAAGCTTCTTCAAGTTCTCGTTCGCGTCACGACGAACGTTACGAACCGCAACTTTCGCTTCTTCCGCATACTTCTTCGTGATTTTAACGAGTTCTTTCCGGCGCTCTTCCGTCAAGGCAGGGATCGCTAAACGGATGACCGTCCCGTCAGAAGACGGCGACAGACCGAGATCCGCTCTTTGAATCGCTTTTTCAACTTCTGTCACGAGCGACTTGTCCCATGGTTGGATTAACAAAAGACGAGCTTCCGGCGTGTTGATGTTCGCTACTTGGTTAAGCGGCGTTGGCACACCGTAGTAGTCGACTTGGACCGGGTCCAAAATCGATGCACTGGCGCGTCCCGTGCGGAGCGTCCCAAAATCACGTTTTAGTGATGTATGGGCTTTAACCATCTTCTCTTCAGCCGTTTTCATAACTTCGTTTGCACTCATGAATTGATTCCTCCCACTACCGTCCCGATATGTTCACCGAGAACGACACGTTTGATATTTCCTTCTTCAAGCAATGAGAATACAATCAGCGGAATATGGTTGTCCATGCATAGTGACGTCGCTGTCGAGTCCATGACTTGGAGACCGTCTTTTAAGACGTCCAAGTATGTGAGTGACTCGTATTTGACCGCATCCGGGACAAGTTTCGGGTCTGCCGAGTAGACGCCGTCGACGTTGTTTTTCCCCATTAAGATGACGTCAGCTTCAATCTCGGCTGCCCGGAGCGCTGCTGTCGTATCTGTCGAGAAGTACGGGTTACCCGTCCCTGCTGCAAAGATGACGACCCGGCCTTTTTCAAGGTGGCGCATGGCCCGGCGGCGGATATACGGCTCAGCAACTTGACGCATTTCGATTGATGTTTGGACGCGGGTTTGGACACCGTGTGTTTCGAGGCTGTCTTGAAGTGCAAGCGAGTTAAGTACAGTTGCGAGCATGCCCATGTAATCGGCATTGGCACGGTCCATACCGAGTTCGCTTCCCGTCTTTCCGCGCCAGATATTCCCGGCACCTACGACGACCGCTACTTCGACGCCCATGGCGACTAACTCTTTAATCTGTCCAGAAATCGAGTTGACGATTGCCGGATCGATTCCGTATCCTTGATCTCCTGCGAGCGCTTCTCCACTCAATTTTAACACAATTCTCTTATATTTCGGTTCCATACTTTGCCTCCTCATGCTTGAAAAAAGGGAACACGCTCCCTTAACGAACTAACTCAAGGTTATACAGACGTGTTCCCAATTTTAATTGCATCATCATACATGACGCAGATTATTTTTTAAGTTGGTTCATTACTTCTTCAGCAAAGTTTTCTTCGCGTTTTTCCATACCTTCTCCAACTTCGAAACGTACGAACGAGTTGATACGGCCGCCTTTAGACTCTACGTATTTTCCAACTTTGAAGTCAGCGTCTTTGACGAACGTTTGGTCGACGAGGCAGATTTCTTCGAAGTACTTGTTCATGCGTCCCGCGATCATCTTCTCGACGATGTTAGCAGGTTTGCCTTCGTTGATTGCTTGTTCAGTCAAGACTTTCTTCTCGCGCTCTGCTTCTTCAGCCGAGACTTGGTCACGTGTCGCATAAAGTGGGTTAGCTGCTGCTACGTGCATAGCTACATCTTTCGCTACTGACTCATCTGTCGTGCCGTCGATGACGACGACCGAACCGATGCGTCCGCCCATGTGAAGGTAAGTGCCGAATACAGCGTCGTCCGCTTTTTCAAGAACAGCGATGCGGCGGAGCGAGATTTTCTCTCCGATTGTCGATGCTTCTTCTTGAATGTGAATCTCAAGCGTTTTACCAGCCACGAATTCAGCAGCAAGTGCTGCTTCAACTGTTGTCGCTCCTGAAGCGAGAACCGCTTTCGCCACGTCGCTGACGAGTGTTTGGAACTTCTCGTTTTTCGCAACGAAGTCCGTCTCTGAGTTGACTTCGACGAGAGCAGCTTTGTTGCCTTCAACCGCTACTGCTGTCAAGCCTTCAGCTGCGATACGATCGCCTTTAGCTGCTGCTTTAGCAATCCCTTTTTCACGAAGGAAGTCGATTGCCGCTTGCATGTCACCGTCTGTTTCAGTGAGTGCTTTCTTGCAATCGAGCATACCTGCTCCTGTTTTTTCACGAAGTTCTTTTACCATTGCTGCTGTAACTGCCATCGGAAATTCCTCCTTGTAAAACTTACATTTTTTTAAAATAAAAGCACTAGGCTTCGAATAGACTATGTCCTAAAAAAAGGTGATAAAAGGCTTTCCCTTTATCACCTGTTGTCTAACTGATTACTCAGCTTCTGTAGCTTCAGCTTCTGGAGCTACAGCTTCTTCAGCAACTTCTTCTTCGCCTTGCTTCGCTTCGATGATCGCATCAGCCATCTTAGAAGTGAGCAATTTAACCGCACGAATTGCATCGTCGTTCGCTGGGATAACGTAGTCGATTTCATCTGGGTCACAGTTTGTATCGACAATCGCAACGATTGGGATGTTTAATTTGTGAGCTTCTGCAATCGCGATCCGCTCTTTGCGTGGGTCAACGATGAAGAGAGCGTCAGGAACGCCTGGCATATCTTTGATTCCGCCGAGGAACTTCTCAAGACGTGTCATTTCTTTTTTCAAGATGATGACTTCTTTTTTAGGAAGTACTTCGAACGTGCCGTCAGCTTCCATTTTCTCAAGTTGCTTCAAGCGGTTAATACGCTTTTTGATTGTTGAGAAGTTTGTGAGTGTTCCACCCAACCAACGCTCATTGATGAAGTACATACCTGAACGGAGTGCTTCTTCTTTGATTGTATCTTGAGCTTGTTTTTTCGTACCTACGAAGAGGACGTTTCCGCCTTCTGCCGCGAGTTCACGAACGAAGTTGTAAGCTTCGTCTACTTTTTTAACCGTCTTTTGAAGGTCGATGATGTAGATTCCGTTACGCTCCGTGAAGATGTATTTCGCCATTTTTGGGTTCCAACGACGTGTCTGGTGACCGAAATGTACACCAGCTTCGAGCAATTGCTTCATTGAGATTACTGCCATGATAAGTTTCCTCCTTGTGGTTTAAAAAAGTCCTCCGCCTCGTTCATCGTTGTACTCCGACCTTTCGGCACCGAGGAATACCATCCCGAGACGTGTGTGATGTGTTTTAACACCGAAAATTAATATAGCACATGTCGCCGAATCCGGCAACTCTCACTTTTGTCGAAGTTTCGCATAAAGCGCCACTTCGCCCTCTCCTTTTCCGAGGAGACGTGCCGTGTCACGGACTGAATGACGGAGCAAAACCTCTTCGACGCTCGGGTTACCCGTGCCGTCTTCAGACGTTTCAGTTTCTGTCTCGACGATTTCAGCCGAGGTCGGTTTTGACGATTCAGGCGCGTCGTTTTTCACAACATCGCTCATCGATTCCATGAATGACAAGAGCAACGCCTCTGTCTCGCGTTTCTCGCTTTCGAGCCGATTGACGCGTTCGTTCAATGTTTGGATCTGCCGGAACCCGATCAATAGACCATAGGCAATCACGATCCCCGCGATCATCAACACAAAAGTCATCCCTTCACCTCCTCACGATGTCTTCTCTTCTAGATACGAGCGGCCTAGCGCCTGTTTGAGTGTCTTTAACGCCTTCGAATGAATCTGTGAGATGCGGGAAGTCGATAATTCTAACACTTCCCCAATCTCCGTCAATGTCAACTCGTCAAAATAAAATAGCGAGACGACAAGACGTTCTTTTTCAGACAGATGATCAATCTCGGTCGTCAGCACGTCGACTAACTCGCGTTGCAACAACGTGTCTTCCGGTTTTTCCGAATCGGGGTCAAAATACGTGACCGACATGACTTTCCCTTCTTCTTGGAGCGTCACCGCCTCGTCAATCGACAACATGTTCGCGAAATACCCTTCCGCCATCGCCTTTTCGATATCAGCGATCGGAAGCGCGCACGCGTCGGCCAATTCTTCTTTCGTCGGGGCACGGTGCAGCTTTTGCTCGAGTTGTTCGGCGACATGGTCTATCTTCTTCACGCGCTCTCGTACCGAGCGCGGCAGCCAATCGATTTTTCGAAGTCCGTCGATAATGGCACCCCGAATCCGAAAAGCTGCATACGTATCGAATTTATTATTATGTTCCGGATCATATTTCATGAGGGCATCGTACAATCCCATGTAACCCAAACTTTTCAATTCGTCGCGTTCGACGCTCTTTGGGAGCGTCACGATCATTCGTTGCACGTGATAATGGATCAGAAATTCATAATGTGATAATAATTCATTTGCCGTATCCATATCGCGGTCAGTATTCCAACGATCCCACAACTGGGTAAGCTGAGTCGTCATGTCGATCCCCCCTTATAGTTCTTTTGTTCCGATACTCACTGTCCGAATCGATAAGACGCATGTTGCGACGTCAAATTCAATCGTTCGTCCGTTATGCCCACCACAATCCTCGGCGATTAGCGGGATGTGGTGTGCTTTTAAAGCGACGCGGATTGCTTCGGCATTTCGTTCCCCGATGCGCATCGCCGCGTTCTCATATTTGAATTGAAACATTTGAGCCCCACCGGCCATCTTGGCTTGCAGACGTCCTGCCCCGACCCGTTTGAGTGACTCGACGAGAGCATCGATAGCTGTATCCGCATATTTCCCGACTTCGATCGTCTGGTGTTTCCTTGCGATCGCCGAATCTGGAAGCATGACGTGCGCCATCGCTGCCACTTGCATCCGGGCATCATACAAGATGACACCGACGCATGAACCGAGTCCCGCCGTGCGGAGCCGGTTCGGTGCTGTCGTCTGCTTCCACTCGGCAATCCCGATTTTAAGAACTTCAGCCATGGCCAAGCAACCTTCGTTGAATCCGATCTAGCGAGCCGTGCGTCGGTAAGAAGAGCACATGCCCGGCACTCACCTTCTCGTCAATCATGAACGTCGTGTCGATATAGAGCGCGGCATCTTCTTCCGGTTGAACGGACGTGACGACAAACTCGACGATTGATCCGGCCATATCAATCGCGGTCGCCGGCACTTGAATCATGATCGGCGTATTGAGCCAGTCGCCTAACGCTCGCGCGTAAGCCCCGCTCATAATATTACCGATCTCTTCCCACGCCGATTGACCGAGCTCGTTGTTCGATTGGAACGTGAACGGTGAACCGATCAGCGAAGCCACCATACTCTCCGCATCATCCACCGGGAACATGATCAAGATCATGCCACTGATCTCGCCTCCAAGCTCTAACAGGACAGAGGCCACATGGCGCTCGGGGCCGCCGACGCGGTCCGGTAAATACGTGATCGGTTCCATTTCGGCAGACGACACCGTGATGTTGACCGGCTTGGCGAGCAGTGTCGAGAGCGCGGTCGCCGCATGACCAGAACCGATATTCCCAAGTTCTTTTAACAAATCTTGTTCAAATTCACTCAGCATGTTGGTCCTCGAACAACGCGTTCGCATCGAGAAGCGAGAACAGCTTGTCCTCGCCTTTGGCGATCGCCGTCAAGTGTGCCGAGTGCATCTCGTGGCTCGAATCCGGAATCGGTTCGATCCGGACTTCATCGCTCTCGACGACTTCATTGGCACGATCGACGATAAAACCAGCATCGCCTTGATTCAAAGAAGCGATCAAAATCCGTGTCTCATCTGTCGGTGCGATTTCTTCATAACCGAGGCGAAGCCTGAGGTCGATGACCGGTGTGACCACACCACGGAGGTTGATGACACCCTTCACGTGTGTTGGTGCGTTCGGCACCCGGGTGACAGGTTGTAACCGTTCAATCGAACGGACTGATTGGACATCGATTCCGTACGTGTTCGATGCGAGTGAAAACACTACCCATTTTTGTTCCATCTTTCTTCCTCCTTAAAAGAGATCGTTGCTGTCTACGATGAGAGCGACCCGTCCATCTCCGAGAATCGTTGCCCCCGAAATAGCCGGAATGCCTTCGAGATACGTCCCGAGTGGCTTCATGACAATCTCTTGTTGACCAATCAAGTCGTTCACGACGACTCCGACGAGTTTATTACCTTTACGCACGACGACGACCGGGAACTGTGATTTTGTTTCCGAATCGATCCCGAAAATTTCTTTTAAATAAACGAGCGGGACGAGTTGTCCGCGGAAATCGAAGACACGTTCGCGATGGGCCGTCAGGATGTTGGCTTCATCGAGCAATGTCGTCTCGAGAATCGATGACAACGGGATGGCATACGTCTCATCACCCGCTTGGACGAGCATCGCCGAGATGATTGATAACGTGAGCGGTAGACTGACTTGGAACTTGGTTCCTTGTCCGACCACGGTCTCGAGGGTGACGACACCACCGAGCGATTCGATTTTATTTTTGACGACGTCGAGTCCGACGCCACGACCTGACAAGTCTGTGACAACATCTGCCGTTGAGAAGCCCGGTGCAAAGATGAGCATCGCGAGCTCGTTGTCTGTCATCGACGCCGCTTCTTCGGTCGTGATGACACCACGTTCGAGCGCTTTCGACCGGACTTTATCGACATTGATTCCCGCTCCATCATCTTCGATCTCGATGAAGACACGGTTACCGCCATGGTAAGCACGGAGGGCGAGTCGCCCTTGTTGCGGTTTGCCGGCTTGGACGCGTTTGTCAGGAAGCTCGATGCCATGATCGATCGCGTTGCGGATCAAGTGGACGAGCGGATCACCGATCTCATCGATTACGGTCCGGTCGAGTTCCGTGTCAGCTCCTGAGATATCGAGTTGAACTTTTTTATGAATGTCTTTTGCGACCGAGCGGACCATCCGTGGGAACCGGTTGAACACTTGCTCGATTGGCATCATCCGTAACGTCAACACGAGTGATTGCAGTTCGTTCGTGCCGCGTTTGATTTTCTCGACCGTCTCGTTTAGTTCGGGTTGTCCGACCTCGTCGGCAAGGCGTTCGAGTCGGCCGCGGTCGATGATGAATTCTTCAAACAAGTTCATGAGACGATCGATCCGTTCTAAATTGACACGAATCGTCTTCGCTTGAGCGACAGCTTGTTCTTTCGGTTCTTCTGCTTCTTGCGCTTTCGGTTTCATTTCTTGCACCGCTACCGCTTCTGCACTCACAGCAATTTCCGGCTCGCTCTCGCTCACGCTCGTAAATACCGAGACGTGGACTGTTTCAACTTCCGACACTTGCGAGACGGCGTGTTCGATGACTGCAGCCGTCTCTTGTGACAAGAACAAGACATCAAACGACAAGTCGAACTGTTCTTGCTCAATCGCTTCCGTCTCAGGGTGGGTCCGGACGACTTCACCGAGCTCTTGGAGCCGATCAAACACCATGTAAGCCCGGGCTGCTTTTAAGACGACGGCATCCGATAACTTAACATGAAGTTGGAACGCCTCAAAACCGGTCTGTTTCGCTTGTTCAATGACCGAATCCGCATACAAGTCGACAGTAAACACCGACGACTCTTCCGCCGTAGCGATTTTTTGTTCCTTACCTCCGATAAACGACTGGAATGCCGAAACCGTCGCTTTGACGTCGACGTTCGTACCGGTTCCACCCGTCTCGATGTCGGCAATCATCGCTTCAATCTGTTCCATCGCGATAAACATCGTATCAAGCAACAATTGGTTGCTCTCTTTTTTGCCTGACCGGACAAGGTCAAGGGCGCTCTCCATTTCGTGTGTCAAATTGGCCACGCTTTCGTAACCCATCGTCGCCGACATCCCTTTGAGCGTATGGGCCGAACGGAAAATCTCTTGAACCGCTTCAGCGCTAGCCGTTTGCTCAAATTTCATCAACTGTGTGTTGACCGATTGGATATGCTCTTGTGACTCATCCAAAAACAACCCTAAGTATTCGTTCACGTCCATCTATATTGCCTCCCTGTCGTTAGACTCGCTTCCACTGTTGCCGCAAATTCCCAATCAACCGATCCATGAAGTGCCGTGGCTTCGGTGGTGTACCGGTAAGCGTTGTCAAAATACGCTCAAGCCGCCAGCTAATATCACTCTTTCGGTCAAATTGGTAAAACGGGACTTGAGCGATGACCGCTTTCCTTACAGAAGCGTCATCTGGTAAAAATCCAAGGAACCGAATCGGTTTATTCAAAAACTGTCGGCATGCGACTTCCATCCGTTCGTAACACTGGAGTGCTTCTTCCCCCGACTGCGCCCGATTGACGATGACCCCGATCGGTAAATCCGGACTTTGACGATGCACGAGTTTCGTGTACGCGTAACCATCCATCAGCGATGTCGGTTCTGGGGTCAGGATGAGAAACATCTCGTCACATCCTTCAATGAATCGTAACGATGCGTCCGTTGCTCCTGCTCCCATGTCAAACAGTACGTAATCATAAGTCGTCAGCACTTCAAGTTCACGCATTAAAAACTGCATGTCTGCTTCTGAGAATTGAACTAATGTGTCAAGTCCACTTCCCCCATGTAATATATCGACACCGTGCACGTCTTTCTGAACCGAAGACGCAAGCGGAGTCCGTGTTTTCACAGAATCGACCATCGTTTTAGACTGCGCCGCATTCAAAAGAATGTGCACGTTCGCCATCCCGATGTCGAGATCGACGATCAAGACACGTTTTCCGAGTTCGACGAGCCCGATTGCGGTATTCACGCAGACGTTCGTCTTGCCGACGCCGCCTTTTCCGCTCGCGAACGCGATTGTCGTTGGCGCGACATCCGTCTTCGCTCTTAAACGCCTTGCTTGGTCCATCGTGTCCACCCTTCCTTCTCAAGCATCTTTTGCGTCAAGATGTCTGAGTCGCCGGCGACCATATCGTCCGGCACTTCCTGGCCGTCTGTCAGCCAAGCGACGGGGAGTCCGCTCTCGCGCACCATCCGATACATCGCGTGTATATCACTCGTCTCATCCGCTTTCGTGAAGATGAGCGACCGGAGCGGCAATTTTTCAAACTGTCGGTAAATCAAATCCATGTCTTTCATTTTCGACGTCAGACTGAGCACGAGTGACAGGCTCGTCTCCGAGAAGTCGTGATGGTTATGAAACTGTTCGACGTACGCCTCGTCGCGGAAATTGCGTCCGGCCGTATCGATCAAGACGATATCTTTTCTGGCAAACAGTTGTTTCGCCCGTTTAAAGTCGTCAAAGTCATAGGCTACCTCGACGGGGATATTTAAAATCTCAGCGTATGTCTTCAGCTGTTCAATCGCTGCGATCCGGTACGTGTCGGTCGTAATCAAACCGACCGACATCCCTTGGTCGAGCTTATAGTGGGCGGCAAGCTTCGCGAGCGTCGTCGTCTTGCCGACACCGGTCGGACCGACGAGCATGACGTAGCGCAACGCATCCGGGACCGGTAAAAAGGAACTGCGGATCTGGTCATAGACGTATTGCTCGACGACCTCTAGCGATTTAGTCGTATAGTACAGTTCGTTGATTCGCTCTTCCCACGATTCATCCGTGAACGACTCAGATGATAAGAGCGACTCGATATGGTTCAGCCCCGCCGGCAAACGCCTCTTTTCAGGAACAGGCATCACCGGTTGTGGAGTGGGTGTAGGTGTAGGAATCGATTTCGCCTTTGCTTGCTTCGGCTGTAGGTTCGGCTCGGTTCGAGGCTTGACCGTTAGCGGCGCTTTCTCGAGTGCGGCAATCACTTCAACTTCTTGTGAAGCGAACAACCCGAACCACCCTTTCTTGACTTGGCGAGAATTTAAGATGACAGCCTCGTCGCCAAAATCTTGTTTCACTTTCGCCATCGCTTCGGACATCGTCTTGCCTGTATATTTTTTAATTTGCATATTAAATCACCCCAATACTTTTCACTTCGAGCGAGCTGAGCAATTCGTTATACGCAAGTACCGGAACGTCAGGATAGTACCGTTCGAGCAACTGTCTCACGAATATCCGAATCGTCGGCGAGCAAAGAATGACCGCCGAAGCCCCGTAGCGTTCAAACATCGACAGCTGTTCACCAGAGCGCTCGATGATTTCGCGCGCTTGTTCCGGATCGAGCGCCAAATAGTTGCCGAACTCGGTTTTTTGGACAGCGTCTTGAATAAGTTGCTCGGTCTGTCCTCCGAGTGTGACGACATAGAGTGGACCGTCCGGCGGGCTGACTTGGTCAGTCAACTGACGGGCGAGTCCTTGACGACAGTATTCGCCTAATATATCAGCGTCTTTCGTCACTTTCCCATAATCGGCCATCGTCTCAAACAAGAGCGGCAAGTTGCGAATCGAGACGTGCTCTTTCAATAGATGACGAAGTACTTTTTGGATATCTCCGATTGAGAGCACGGATGGGGTCACATCTTCGACGAGCACCGGGTGTGTCTCTTTCAAGTGCTCGACGAGTTGTTTCGTCTCTTCCCGTCCGAGTAGTTCGGACGCATGTTTTTTAAGCGTCTCCGTTAAATGCGTGGCGACGACAGAAGGTGGATCGACGACGGTATAACCGCTCATCTCGGCCCGCGTCCGCGTCTCTTCATCGATCCAAAGGGCGGGCAATCCGAAAGCCGGTTCCGTCGTTTCAATCCCGTACACTTCAGGGTCTTCAATTCCAGGGCTCATCGCCAAGTAGTGATCGAGCAATAACTCACCTTCTGCGACGACATTGCCTTTCACTTTGATCCGGTAAGCGTTCGGTGACAGTTGCAAGTGGTCACGGATTCGAACCGTCGGTAAGATGAACCCGAGTTCGAGTGCGAGTTGACGGCGGATCATAACGACACGGTCGAGCAGATCGCCGCCTTGCGACTCATCCGCGAGTGGAATCAGCCCGTAGCCGAACTCGAACTCGATCGCATCGATTTGCAGGAGCGAGACGACGGTCTCGGTCGGTGCCGACGGTTCCTCATCCGGTAGCGGTTCAGCAATCGCTTGCTTCAGGCTGCGGCGCATCGAGTACGCCCCATAGAATGTCGCACCCGCGATCAGCGTCGTCACCGGTAGTAGGCTCGGTGACACGAATCCGAGCAAGAAGATGACCGTGCCGGCGATATAGAGCAACGTCGGATTTTGACCGAGCTGGTCGATCACGTCTTCCCCGAGATTCCCGTCCGAGACGGCACGGGTGACGATGATCCCGGTCGCCGTCGAAATGAGGAGGGCCGGAATCTGACTGACGAGCCCATCCCCGATTGTCATAAGCGAGAACGTCGTAAACGACTCACCGACAGGTAATCCCATTTGAACAACGCCGATGATGATACCGAAAATCAAGTTGATGACGACGATAATGATCCCGGCAATCGCGTCACCTTTTACGAATTTCGAGGCCCCGTCCATCGAACCATAAAAATCAGCCTCGCTTTGAATCTTTTTACGGCGGATTTGGGCGTCTTTGTCATCGATCAATCCAGAGTTCAAATCGGCATCGATCGCCATTTGTTTCCCCGGCATCGCGTCGAGTGTGAATCGAGCCGAGACTTCAGATACCCGCTCGGCACCTTTCGTGATGACGACGAATTGGATGATGACGAGAATGAGGAATACGACGAATCCGACGAGAACGTTTCCGCCGATGACGAAGTTCCCGAACGTTTCAATGACTTCCCCACCATATCCGGTCGAAAGGATCGAACGGGTCGTTGACACGTTCAGCCCGAGACGGAACAGCGTGACGATCAGCAAGAGGGACGGGAAGACAGAGAAATCAAGCGCTTCCCGGGCGTTCATCGCCACGAGTAAAATCATGAGGGCGATCAATATATTCACTATGATAAGAAAATCTAGTAAGAACCCCGGTAACGGGATGACCAGCATGACGACGATCATAAGAACGCCAATCAATACTGCGAAATCTTTAGCTTTTACAGCCAACGCATACTCCTCCTCAAGACGGTTGTTTCAGTTGATAGACGAACGCCAACACTTCGGCGATCGCCTGATAAAACGACTCGTCGACGACTTCTCCGATGTCTAGCTGTGCGTAGAGCGCACGGGCCAACGGTTTATTTTCCACGATCGGGATATCGTGCTCTTTTGCGACGTCACGAATATTGAAAGCGACTTGGTCGACCCCTTTGGCGACGACGAGCGGCGCAAAGTCTTTCGTATCGTCATAACGGATGACGACAGCGAAATGGGTCGGGTTGGTGATGACGACGTCCGCGTTAGGAATCTCTTGCATCATGCGCCGCATCGCCATCTCCCGTTGTTGTTGTTTGATTTTCGACTTGATGAGCGGGTCGCCTTCACTGTTCTTATACTCGTCTTTAATGTCTTGTTTCGACATGCGGATCGATTTTTCAAAATCGAACCGTTGATAAAAGAAGTCGAGCAATGCGAGCGCGAGCAATGCGACACTGACCCACAGCCCGAGTTCGATCGTGATCGCAGCGAGTGCGACGACCGATTCACGAACATGTTCGACGGCCATGCGTGACAATTCTTTTTGATTTTGCCAAAGTATAGCGACCGCAGTTGTCAGGATAATCAATAATTTGAATAAGGACTTTAAAAATTCGACGACTGCTTTCATGCTGATGATGCGCTTGACCCCTTTGAGCGGGTCAATCCGCTCTAACTTTGGTTGAATCGCCTCTGTTGAGAACAGTGAACCGATTTGGAAATAGTTGATTAAAATACCGAACACGACCGCAACAATCAAGAACGGTGCTAAAATGATCCCGGCGCGAATGACCAAATCGATCATCATCCCGGACATGCCTTCTGATAAGTCGTACAACAAATACGTTGGACCGAGCAGCTCTTTCGTCAGGCCAAACAGTTGCTGACCGACATAAGGTCCGAGAAAAGATAACATGAGGAACATCGCGAACAAGGCGAACGCTCCGGTCAGATCGGCTGATTTCGCAACTTGTCCTTTTTTACGCGAGTCTTCTCGTTTTCGAGGTGTTGCTTTTTCCGTTTTTTCTCCTGCAAAAAACTGAAGATCGACCGATAAAGAGTATAGAGGCTTCATTGAGCGTCTCCTAACAACGTCATAAAATCACGTAATATCTCTTGCAACACCGGGATGAATTGGCTGATCCCATTCAGCGTCAATCCCATCATCATGACCATCACGGAAAACCCGGCGATCAATTTGAACGAGAACCCGATGGCAAAAATGTTGAACTGCGGGGCCGATTTTGCTAAGAAGCCAAGCGCCAAGTCGACGAGAAGCAGCGATGCCATGAGCGGGAACGCGAGTTGCAATGCGACCATCATCGTCATCGTGACGACCTTCACGGCCATCATGAGCGATCCTTCGCTAAAGTTGATCATCGGTTGACCAGGCGGATAAATTTGAAAGCTGTAATAGATACCGTCGATCAACAGTAAGTGCAGATTACTTGATAGCATGATGAACAGCGTAAAGATGTAATAAAATCGCCCGATCAACGGTGACTGTCCGCCAAACATTGGGTCATACGCTGACGCCATCGCCAGACCGAGCTGCAAATCGATGATTCCCCCGGCAATCTGTGGGGCAAAAAATAAGATGTTGATCAAAATGCCGAGCAGAAGTCCAATCAGCACTTCGTACAGCACTTGAACGATGAAGGCCTGCCCGAGTTCAAGCGGCTCTGTTACCGTGAACATCGCATAATAAGCTAAAAAAGCACTAAACGCAACACGGTGCATGACCGGGAGTTGCCTTGAAGAAAATAAAGGCACACTTACGAAAAATCCGGATAGACGCGCAAACGTCAATCCATATAAACTAATGAAATCGACCGCATTCATTTCGAGGCGACCTCGACCATCAGTTCAAAGATCATCCGCGTAAATCCTTCCATCTGTTGCAGCATCCACGGCGCGAAAACGACGAGCCCGATAAAGACTGCGACCAGCTTTGGAACGAACGATAGCGTCTGTTCTTGAATTTGAGTCGTCGCCTGTAAAATCGAGATGACGAGTCCGACGACGAGGGCGATCAAAAGAAGTGGCATCGAAATCTTTAATAACGTCCATACACTCTCTGTCGCCAAATAGATGACCATTTCATGCGTCATAATCGTTCCTCCTACATACTTCTAAGCAATGATTCCACGATTAAGTGCCATCCATCCACTAATACAAACAACAACAATTTGAACGGCAGAGCGATCATGACCGGTGGAAGCATCATCATCCCCATCGACATGAGCACACTCGCCACGACCATATCAATGATCAAAAAAGGCAAGAAAATCATAAAGCCGATTTGAAACGCCGTCTTGAGCTCACTGATGGCGTAAGCTGGTACCATCGCGAGCAAAGGAACGTCTTCGACCGACTCCGGTTGCTCATAATTCCCGTATTTGATAAACAGTTGCAAATCTTCCTGTCGCGTATACTTTGCCATGAATCGTTTCATCGTGTTACCGGCTTCCTCGAACGCCTCATCTTGACTGATTTCGTCGTCCATATACGGAGACAACGCCTTGTCGTTTAAATCAGATAAGACCGGAGACATGACGAACAGCGTGATGAACAAGGCGAGCCCGATGATCAATTGGTTCGGCGGTGTCTGTTGCGTTCCTAAGGCTGGCCGAATGAACGAAAGGACGACGACGACACGTGTAAAACAAGTCATCAAAATCAAGAATGACGGCGCCAGCGTGAGCAGTGTCAATACGACTAATAATTTAATCGAAGTCGACGTGCTGTCCGGCGTTTCTAAATTGATCAGTTGTTCAATCGTCGTCATTGCTTCTTCCTCACTTCTTCAATCTGTGACAGTTGTTGTTTGAACGTATCTAAGAACGTTGATGTGTTCGAAGTGTTCAGTGAAGGCGCGTCGTGCGCTGCTTCATCGATCGATTCCGCGTCGATTCGATCAATCAATTGAATCGATTCACCGACACCGAGCACGTATACTTGCTCACCTAACTTGACGAGCTGCACCGAGCGGTCCTTCCCAAGCGGTACCCCACCGAGATGTTTCATATGTTGCGCCGTCTTCACACCTTGCGTCCGTGCGTTTAACCAACGCATCAAGACGAGGAATCCTCCAATTACGACAACTAAACTCAAGACGACCTTGACCAACGTCCCGACCGTCGAGACGGTCGTAGGGACAGATTGATCTTTGGCTTCAGGCTGCTGTTGTTCGAACTGTTTATCCACGGTGGCGGCCTCGACCGTGGCCGGCACAGACAGCCCGACCACGAGCAGGAAAATCAACCACCACTTGTTCATTGTGCGACCGTTTTCGAAACTGCCTCGACGACACGTTCCGCGTTGAACGGTTTTACGATGAAGTCTTTTGCTCCCGCTTGGATCGCATCGATGACCATCGCTTGTTGCCCCATCGCCGAACACATGATGACTTTGGCGTTCGAATCGAACCCGCGAATTTCTTTCAATGCCGCCAGGCCGTCCATTTCTGGCATCGTGATGTCGAGGGTGACGAGATCTGGCGTGAGTTCACGGTATTTTGCGACCGCGTCAATACCGTTCTCTGCCTCACCGACCACTTCAAACCCGTTCTTCGTTAAAATATCTTTAATCATCATGCGCATGAACGCCGCATCATCTACCACCAAAATTTTTGCACTCATTGTTCTTCCTCCTTAAACGATTCCAATCCGCTCATGCGGTTGGATGATTTCTGTCACACGTACCCCGAAGTTCTCTTCGATGACGACGACTTCGCCGCGGGCAATGCGTTGTTGGTTCACATAAATATCGACGGGCTCCCCTGCCAATTTATCAAGTTCGATGATCGACCCTTGCGACAGTTCGAGCACTTCTCGCACTGACCGTTTCGTCCGGCCGAGTTCGACCGTCACGTTGAGCGGCACATCATACAGCAAACCTAGGTTTGCCGGCACCGAATCGTTTGACGTCGGGGCGTGGAGCGGCATGAACTCAGCCTGGCTGACCGCCACTTCTGGGGCTGACGTTTTTTCAGCGCGTGCCGGAGCAGGTGCCGGAGCTTTCGCTGGTGTGACCGCCGCTTGAACTTTCGGCTGCTCTTGTTTAGGCGCGGCCGGGGCTGAAGTCGTAGCTGCAATCAGTTCGTTCACCAGTTGTTTCCCGAATTGAATAGGGGCAATTTGGACAATTTTTGAATCAATCAACGTGCCGACTTTCAAATCGAACTCGATCAGCACCATCGTCTCCCAAAGTTCGAGCCGGTCAATGATCGTCTGATTTTTCGTCGCATCGAATACTTCGACGAGCGGCGGCGAAATATCAATTTTTTTAGAGAACACGGTCGAGAGCGACGTGGCCGCAGCCCCCATCATTTGGTTCATCGCTTCTTGAACAGCCGACAATCGAATCTCATCGAGTCCTTCCGGATCGACACCGATACCGGTCCCGCCGAGCATCAAATCAGAAATGATGGCCGCGTCTTCACGGGTCAAGACGAGGACGTTCTCCCCTTTCAACCCTTCGGTATAACCGACCCGAAGCGCCACGTGAGGTGTCGGATAACGATCTCTGAGCTCATCGATCGTCACTTCACTGACGACCGGGGTCGTGATTTCTACTTTTTGTTGCAGTAACGTCGACAGCGCCGTCGCGGAATTTCCGAACGAGATATTCCCAATCTCTCCTAGGGCGTCGCTTTCCATCGAGTCGAGATGTTCTCCGCTCTCGTCTACCGGTTTTGGCGAACTGTCGCTCGTTCCTCGTAATAACGCGTCAATTTCATCTTGTGACAACATCTCACTCATTGCTCTTCCTCCTTCACCCGGTGAAGTACTTGGACCGCCATCCGCTTCCCACTCACACCGACTTGCCCTCTGAATACTTTATTTTCCCCAACTAAGACAGATAGCGGGTCTTTCACTAATTGGTCGAGCGTCAAACAGTCACCGATCTCTAAATGCAACAAGTCACCGAACGTGATTGTCGTCTCCCCGAGCAGGGACACGACTTCTACCGTCGAGTTCATCAATTGGGCTTTGAGCGGTTCTTGACTGTTCCCGCTCGCATTGCGGCGGTTCGCCTCTTGCATCCAATAATGACTCGATAGTTTCGATAGCACCGGCTCGATCGTCACGAACGGCAAACAGACGTTAATCGTCCCGCTCACTTCTCCGATCGTGACCCCGATCGAAATGAGCACGACCGTCTCGTTTGGTGACACGAGTTGAAGGAACTGTGGATTCACTTCAACAGCCGTCATTTCGGACTTGATCTCGGCAATCGACTCCCACGCTTCCCCGTAACCGGCAAAAGCTCGTTTATATAGCTGAGTCAAGATTCGCATCTCGATCTCAGTGAAGCTCTCGACTTTTTCAATCTCGACGCCAGGTCCCCCGAGCAGTCGGTCCAACATCGCGTAAGAGATGTTCGGATTGACTTCGATGATGAACCGGCCGTTAAGCGGGGGCGCCTCAATCAAGTTGATCATCGTCATACTCGGAATCGAATGAATGAACTCATCATATGGAAGCTGTTCGACTGAATTGACCGTGAACTGGACATACGTCCGAAGTTGGGCCGAGAAAAAAGTCGTCAGCATCCGTGTGAAATGTTCATGGATCCGGGTCAAGCTACGAATTTGATCTTTAGAGAAACGGACGGCCCGTTTGAAGTCATACTGCCGTACTTTTCGTTCTTCTTCTTGATTCAAAAAGGAATCGGCTTCGACATCTCCACTGCTTAGCGCTGATAACAGGGCATCAATTTCTTGTTGAGACAGTACTTCTCCCATGATGCCACCTCACTGTATAATTTTCTTCGTCATATAGACGCGCTGGACCTCACCTTTTTCCAGCAGTCCGTTTAATTGCTCGCGCAAGGATTGCTCGAACTTCTGCATATCTTCCTTCGTCGTGAGCTGTGCCTTCGTCATACCGGCCAAATCACCAAGGATGACGTTATGGACTTGGAATTTACGAAGTTCAAGATCTTCTTTCGTCTCTGCCGCATCGGTCACAATCGTGAATTGGACGTTGATGAACCGTTCGTCTTGAATGTTCGTCGTCATATCCTCGGTCGTGAAGCTGCGCTCGGCGAGTTCTTCTGCCGTCACAGGTTTCGTTTTAGCCGTCACGTTGTCGCCGAATACATATTTATAAGTCATAAACCCAGCGCCCCCCATGACGAGTAGGACGACGAGCAGGATGAGCACCATTTTCATGGCGCCTCCTTTTTGTTTTTCTTCACTCATCTTCTTCACCTCTTGTGACTGTCGTTCCCATCAACCCAATCGAGCCGTAAAATGCTGTCGTCCGATCTATGATTTGATCTTTCGTCTCTTTGACGATATAAGTTTTACCGTTATACAAATGAATGATCGTGTCAGGTTCGGCCTTGACCGTCTCGATGAACAAGGCGTTCAAGACAAATTCCTCATCCCGCAATGTCGTGACGCGTATCATCAGCGTTTCAAGTTGACGAGTTCTTGTAAAATCTCGTCTGACGTTGTGATGATTCGTGTGTTCGCCTGGAACCCACGTTGCGCGATAATCATTTCTGTGAACTCTTCTGATAAGTCGACGTTCGACATTTCGAGTGCGCCCGAGACGAGTTCACCGCGTCCGTTTTGACCTGGAATGCCAGGGTTTGGAGCCCCTGAGTTTTGCGATTGAATATAGTTGTTCGCTCCGACTTTTGATAGACCGGCGTTATTGGCAAACGTGACGACTTGAATTTGACCGACGTTTGTTGAAGCACCCGCAGCATTGACGTAACTGACTTGTCCGTCTTTTCCAATCGATAGTGATTTCGCTCCAGCAGGTACAGTGATTTTAGCGCCCGCTGTGCTAAGTACATATGCTCCATCACCATTGACGATATCCCCGGCATTATCTGTATAGAAGTTACCGGCCCGTGTGTATTGGGTTTGCCCGTTCACGTTGACTGCGAAGAAGCCTTCACCTGAGATCCCGACATCGAGCGCTCTCCCTGAGTTTTGCATCGCGCCTTGGTTGTAGACGTTGTCGACCGTCGCCATCGTGCCTCCGAGACCGACTTCTTTCGGGTTGATCCCGCCGGCTGTTAGCCCGTTCCCGCCTGACGCACTACCGACTTGCTGGCTGACGAGGTCTTTGAACGTGACGCGGCCTTTTTTATACCCGAACGTGTTGACGTTGGCGATGTTGTTACCGACGACATCAAGCTTTGACTGGAAGTTCTTTAATCCGCTGATTCCTGAGTACATTGCTCTTAACATGATGAATCCCCCTTATGCTTGTTTGATGGACGTAATATTGTAGACGCTTACCGAGCTGCCGTCTTCGAGATCGGCCATGTATCCTGACTCATCCGTTCTTGAAATCGAGACGACACGTCCCGATCCTTTGATCGTCTCCGTCTCAGTCTCCGTTTTATGGTCGACCGTCTTGCCGATCATATTGCTGAACTCGGAGATCGAGGCCATGTGGCGGTCGACGAGTACTGAATCAAGTTGTTTCGAAATCGTCTGCATTTGTTCGAGTGATGAAAATTGAGCCATTTGTGAGATGAACTCTCGGTCTTCCATCGGTGACATCGGATCTTGGTTGCCAAGTTGGGCCATCAATAGCTTTAAGAACATGTCCTTATCGTATTGGTTCGTCGCTTTAGGCAGCGATTGATCAGGTAACGTATAATCATTCGTCTTCGGTTGGATGGTCGTCATCGTCGGGTTCCCCTTTCGGTTGTTCCTGTTGTTCTGGTTCAGGTTGGTCTGACCCGCTAAACGTCGATGATTTCGCTTCGAGCGCTTGTTGCGTCAAACTCACTTCGACCCGGATGTGCTGCGACAGCGGTTGGAGCGTCTGTTGCAGTTGTTGCATTTGCGACTGGAGCAGCTGTTTTGCTTCTTGGTTGCTCGCGAACAGCTTGACGACGAGTTCGCCGTTATGGCGCTCGAGTTTGACGACGAGTTCACCTAGCTGTTCCGGATAGAGTCGAACGGTAAACACTTTCGACCCATCGGCCCCGCTTCGGAACGGTGCTCTTTGAAGAGCAGCCTCAATCCGGGCTTGGAGGTTCTCTGGAAGCGATCCCTTTGACGCGTACATGACCGTTTCCGAGTCAATTTGTGGTCGTGACCATGTCATGCCTTTCGGTAACCAGTCGACGTTTTCTTTTCCGGCTTGCGGTAATACATTTATCGGCGTTTCATTTTGATAAGGGAGGGGAATATGTTTTGTGGTCTGGGTTAAACTCCCTTTAAATTGCGAAACGATTTGCTGGATGACTTGGACGTTCTCGTTTACGGTTGGCTGGCCTTGTTTTCCACCCAACGCATCACGTTCCGCCTTTCCTAACATCATCGCGCCCGGTAATATCGTTTGGGCGGTAGCCATTGTGGTCATAACGTCTGAAGAGACCGTTTCTGCTGTCGTTCCTGTAGCTGTAGCTGTTTGGGCGATGATGCCGATATAGGCGTCCATGAACTTACGATAGGCGTCTTGTGGCAAAGACTTTAACCACTCTAAACTATCGGGTTGTTGTAACCACTGTTCAAGTTGGCTCGACAAGTTCTCGAGCGGAAGGGCGCTATCTGTCACAATTGGCGCATTCGGTGCGAGTGTCGTCGGCGCAGCTTCCAACTCAGCTAACGTTTCCGTCGAGGTGCCGAGCATCGATGACAGCAGGTCTAAAAACTGTCCGGTCGGGGTAGATCCTGTCTCCCCGCCTTTCGCTGTCGTTCCTTGGACCGCTTGAGCAAGTAAGGCGATATTCATCATCTCTTCCTCCTTTCACGTTTCATTGGAGCAATTGCGTGACGACGGCCGCCTGTTGTGCGTCCATCCGTCCTAATATGTCAGCCTGTTGTTTCGGCGACAGTTCTTTTAAGATTGTCACCACTTGCGGGCTGTCGAGTTCGTTCATGATTGCGGCCGCTTGTTTGGCGGACATTTCTTCATAGACGCGAGACACGTTCGACGTCTCTTCCTCCACTTCTGCTTCCGTAGTGGCTCCGAGTTCAGACACGAGGCGATCCCGCTCTTTAATCAAGTCCGATACTTCTTTTTGTCTCGCTTTTACTTCATTCGTCAATTCGACGTTTTCCGTGCGAAGTTTTTCAATCTCAGCGTTCGCGACTTTTAAACGATTCGTCGTGTCCGCGTCAATGCCGGTGACATTGACTTTTGTTTCAACCGTCTCATCTTTGTCTGCCTGTTCGCTTGTTTCTATGAACGGCACCGATAATAGCGGCCGGTCCATCGCATAGTTCATGACGACGATTCCGCCGACGAGTAAAAAGATTGCCGGGACGAGGACAAGAGCGACCAAGAGCTGTATGCCTCGCTTATTGTTCTCTTTTTCCATCCGCTTACTTCCCTTTCCCGTGATGAATCACTGCCAACTCATCGATAAAATGTTGTTCGGTGAGTTTCGAGACGGCCACTTCATTTTGGCTGACCTTCTCATGCAACGTTACATATTTTTTCTCTTCGACAACTTTTCCGAGCAAACGCTCTTGAGCCAGATTGTAACGGTTCCGCGACTGTTGCACGACGAGTTGTTGCGTCTCAATTTGACGCTTTAACTGTTCCCTCGCCTTTTCACGATATTGGAACATGAGCAGATCAATCACACCAGATTGTTCATCTTGACTCTTCATGAGCGTCTCATACGTCACTACTAATCGATACAGCGTCTCCATCTCGGCTTCGAATCGCGCCTTATGACCTCTCATCTCTGTCGCCGATTCTTCTTTTGCATGCTCGGCAATCGGCATGATGCGTTCTAACAACAGCTTGTTCATGATTCACCTCTCGCAATTCCGACAAGACGATCGAGCGTCTGCTCGATCGATGCCTCTTCTTCAATCGACTGTTTTAAAAATGTGAGCAGTCCCGGATATTCATCGATTGCTGTATCGATCGCAGGATTCGTGCCCTTTTTATAGGCTCCGATGTTAATCAAGTCTTCCGCATCCAGATAAGTGGCGAGCCAACTCCGAAACGTCTGCGCGGCATCGCGATGTACAGGTGAAGCAATCTGGTTCATGACCCGACTGATCGACTTTAAGACATGGATCGCCGGAAACTGCCCTCGGTTGGCGAGCGAACGGTCCATCACGAAGTGACCGTCTAAAATCCCACGGACGGCATCCGCGATTGGTTCGTTCATATCGTCCCCGTCAACGAGGACGGTATAAAACGCCGTGATTGAACCGGTGACGGACGTCCCGCTCCGCTCTAGCAGTTGCGGAAGCATCGCGAACACGGAAGGCGTATATCCTTTCGATGTCGGTGGTTCTCCGGTCGCTAGCCCGATCTCTCGTTGGGCCATCGCGAATCGGGTCACTGAGTCCATCATAAGGACGACCTCTTTGCCTTGGTCCCGGAAGTACTCGGCGATCGCCGTCGCCGTGTAAGCGCCCTTCAAACGCACGAGCGGGGGTTGATCGCTCGTCGCTACGATGACGACCGATCGAGCCATGCCTTCAGGACCAAGTTCTTTTTCGATGAACTCTTTCACTTCTCGTCCCCGTTCGCCGATCAATGCGATCACGTTTATATCTGCCGATGAGCGTTTAGCGATCATGCCAAGCAATGTCGATTTCCCGACGCCTGATCCCGCAAACAAACCGACACGTTGACCTTTTCCGACCGTCAACAGACCGTCGATGATCCGGACCCCGGTCGACAAAACGTCTAAAATGCGTGGACGTTCTAACGGGTTCGGCGGTTTTCGAAGCACATCGTAGCGTTTGCCCGTCGTCATCGCCGCACCCGATAAAGGACGCCCAAGCCCGTCAAGGACTTGACCGATCAGTTCGAACCCGACCGGTACTTGGAGCATGTGCCCCGTCCCTTTGACGATACAACCTGGGGCGATCTGTGTCGTTTCTCCGTAAGGCATGAGCAAGACGCGCTCTTCATTGAAGCCGACGACCTCGGTTTCAACCGTTTGGCCGGACGGTAACTCGATCAGGCAGCGCTCACCGATAAACGCGCTCGGACCGTTCGATTCGATCATCAGCCCGATGACGCGACAGACACGACCGACTTTACGCACATACTCATCTTCGGGAGCAGCGGTGATTGTGTCGAATACGCGGTCAATAAGCGCCATCGGATAGAACCTCCTCGATCTTGGAACGAATTCGTTCAAAACTGTACGATACGTCGAGCTCGTTGCCATGATGTGGCGTCTCGATCCGCACGCTCGTCTCTGTCAACGAGACATCGGCCCGATATTTCAACGGCGGCATCTGTTCGGATTGCCACATCGACTCGAAACGTTGGATCGATGCAAGTCGCGTCGGGTGGACGAAGACGGTCAACGCTTCGGCATCGATTTGGCGTAGCAGTTGTTCGCGGATCATGTCGGCGAACAACGCCTCCTCGTTTCGGACGAGATCGGTCGTGACACGTGCACTGATCTCGACAGCCAAATCAACTAACTTCGTCTCGGCATCTCGCCATTTCTGTTCGAACAAGTTCTCAAGTTCGGTGCCGACCGTGTTCAATCGGGCTGTCAACTCATCGAACTCTGACTTTCCTTCTTGACGTCCTAAGTCAAAACCTGACCCGTACCCTTCCTGATAAGCAGCTTCAAGCGTTTGCTCTCGTAACAGTTCAAGCTCATGTTCCACTGCTTCACGGTGCAACTTGATCGCTTCTTCCTCTTGGCGGAGTGAAGCATATCTCATTTCTAACTCTTGTTCATGACTACGTTCGACCACAACCTCTGAAAACGGTTCAAGGAATGGACGCGAATCGATTCGCTGTGGTTCGAGCGGCATCGCTCGTTGACGTTTGATTACGTTAGACAACGATGTCATCTCCTCCACCACGGCTAATCACGATCTCTCCGACATCTTCTAGGCGGCGGATGATTCCGACGATGCGGCTTTGTGCTTCTTCGACGTCACGCAGTCTGACCGGTCCCATGAACTCCATATCTTCTTTGAACGTATCGACCATTCGTTGCGACATGTTTTTGAAGATGATTTGTTTGACCTCTTCGGAAGATACTTTGAGCGCGAGCAGAAGGTCGTCGTTGGAGACTTCGCGAATAATCCGTTGAATCGCACGTGAGTCGAGCGTGACGATATCTTCGAAGACGAACATCCGTTTTTTGATCTCTTCCGCGAGTTCCGGGTCTTCGATCTCGAGCGCGTCAAGAATCGTCCGCTCCGTCGTCCGGTCGACACCGTTAAGCACTTCGACGACTGCCTCGATTCCGCCGGATTGGGCGTAATCTTGCATATCGGTTTGCGATAAGTTCTTTTCAAGAATCTGTTCGATCTCATGAATGACGTCCGGGTTGAGGCGATCCATCGTCGCGATTCGTTTCGCGACCTCCGACTGAATCTCTGGCGGAAGTTCCGACAAGATTTGCCCGGACTTGACCGGTTCAAGATGAGCCAAGATTAAGGCGATCGTCTGCGGGTGCTCGTTTTGAATAAAGTTGAGCAACTGCTTCGGATCGGCTTTTCGGGCAAATTCAAACGGTCGGACTTGCAGCGTCGAAGTGAGACGATGAATCAACGCCATCGCCTTCTCTTCTCCGACCGCTTTCTCTAAAACCGTTTTCGCAAACCCGATGCCACCTTGGGTGATATAACTCTGTGCCATCGCCAGGTCATGAAATTCTCCTAAAATGGCTTCCTTTTGTTCAGACGACACTTTTCGAAGTGCCGATATTTGTAGCGTCAACTGCTCCATCTCTTCTTCGGACAGGTGTTTATACACACTTGCCGCCACTTCAGGTCCAAGCGAGATCATGAGCATGGCCGCTTTTTCTCGGTTCGGTTGTTTTGCGTAGTTCACAGTACTCACTCCTCAGACATCCAAGTACGAAGAAGCTTGGCGAACTCTTCTGGATTACTCTCTGCCAATTTCTCCAACTGTTTCTTCTTGACGGCACCTTCGCCTCGCTCTTCCAAGTCGAGATCAGGTACTTCGTCTTCATACGGTACTTCCCATTCATTCGTTTCCGGAACCGGTTGCTTATTCCGTCTTCGCATGGCGAAGAATAGAAGTGCGAGCAAGACGACAGCACCTGCTGCGGCTGCGTACATCCACCACGCTGTCGGC